>SKXS01000024.1 GCA_007128345.1 Spirochaetia bacterium | reverse complement strand
GATGATTTTCAATCCTCCGGATGCCTCCTGGGATCGGCTGCCCGGCCCAATGCCGTCACGGGCGGCAGTGCCTTCATACTGCACCGCTTTCCATGAGCATATGCCGAACTGTTCCCTGAAGAGATCCCGCTCCCTCTCCCAAGCTTCCAGGAAGAGCCGCTCGTATTCGGCCTTGAGGCTTGACTGGTCACGCGTTGACAGATGCATGAGCGCACGTTCTTCGGTTACTCCTGTCGTTATGTACGCAGGCAGGGTTGCCGGTATATCTTGGAGCGTGTGTATCTGAGGAAACGGACCAGTGAGGCCGGCGGCATCCCTCCAGATGCCTGCCAGTCCCCTGCTGTTCGGGGTGTCCCGCAGGGCAAGCAGCTTAACCAGGGAGAGGAGGGTGTTCAATGGATCCCGAACCACCGATGGGTGGGTGATGTTGCCTCCGTTGGACCCTTCCCCAAGGATGCGCACAATGCAGCCTTCCCTGCGTTTTATTCGGGCCAGTTCGACAACGTTCGCTTCACCTACCTCAGACCGGAAAACCTCTGCATTGAAAAAGCGGGCTATCTCGTCAATGCGCATGGAGGTAGGACCGTTGACCACCACGGCGAGTCCTTCAGTGACCCCCTGCTGGACCAGGTAGGAGAGCTCTGAGACTGTAACTAGAGCAAAAAGCTCCTGGGCTTCAACGGGCTTCGCTTCTCCGGTGGCCTCATCAATGATGACGATGTTCCCCCTGTCCCCGTCGTTGTCCGGGAGATACCCCATGGAAAAGGAGGGGTCCGTCCTCCAGGCCTCTTCAAGCGCACGGGCGCAGGGGATGAGGTTTTCACCTTCAGGGATGATTGGATGGGCAATTTGCCTGGGTTTCTCATTGATGGTACGCACGCGGATACCGATGCTTTCAAGCAGCTGCACGTCGATTGAACGGGTCCTCGCGCTCCCGTTGAAGTCGATGACGATTCCCATGGGAGATCTGCTCAGCGATGAGCGGATCCGGTTGTAGAGATCATCAACTGTGCATGTACAGAAACTGCCTGACGCGGTAAGGCCGATGAATTGGCGGTATGCGTCTTCTGCATGCTGCTTCCATACGGATTCCTCATGACATGCGGTCTCCCAGGATGTGCTGTCTGAACGATGCAGGCAGGTGTGCACCTCCTGCAGGGCATGCGCATTGGTACAGGCATCCCGCATGGATCTGATGAGCCTGGCAGAGTCATTTCCCCCGATGACCCCCGATGCGGCGATGAATTTCATCCCGTTGTGCCCCACCGGATTGTGGCTGGCCGAAATATATGCACATCCGCTGATCGAAGCATCGGAGGTGAGGTATGCGATGACTTCGGGTACAGGGGCTATGGAAAGGCAGCGCACCTCCCACTGGAGTGCTGAAAATACCCGGAACATGTATTCAGCTATGGCCGGGCCGGTAAAACGTGCGTCCATGGCAAGGACGAGGATGCGGGCGTCAGGATCTGCTTCTCGGAGGAACCGTGAAAACACCAGTGCCGCCAGGCCTGCAAGGTAGCCGTCCTCCCGGGTGATCTCCCATGAGATGCTCTCTTCATCGCGGTCGGCGGCAAACACCTTCCTCCAGCCGGATGCTGACAGGATCATCTCATCAAGGGATGCGAGCACTGATTCGCCGGCAGGCGGGGTATCGGTCAATCGGATGGTATGCATTGATGCCTCCTGTTGATAACCACATGAAGCGTACCAGAAGGTGATGATTTTGTACACCATCTGTGGTATTATACCCTGCGTTCGTGCACATGGAGAGAAGCATATGATCAGTAAAGAGATTCCCAGGCTTGCGGCGGTGCATGATATCTCAGGATTCGGAAAAGCATCGCTGACGGTAGTGCTCCCCGTGCTTTCATCTATGGGCATACAGGTGTGTCCGCTGCCGACTGCGCTGCTCTCAACCCAGACCGACGGATTCAGCGGCTATGTCTACCGGGACCTCACTGAGGAGATGGGCGCCATCATAGATCACTGGAGTTCCCTCGGGCTCCTGTTTTCCTGCGTGTACAGCGGATTTCTGGGTTCCTACCGTCAGACCGAACTGGTCTCCGGCCTGATCTCCCGGTGCGCCGATGCACATACCCTGGTAGTCGTTGATCCTGTGCTCGGAGATGACGGGGAACCCTACGGCCCAGTTGACGGAAGCCTCATAGCCAGGATGAAGGAGCTTGCTTCCCAGGCAGACGTGATTACCCCGAACGTGACCGAGGCGGCACTGCTGCTGGATGAACCGTGGAGACCGCTGCTCACGGAAGAGGAAGTGGCTGACTGGCTTTGCAGACTCACCGGAATGGGTCCGTCCCAAGCCGTGCTGACCGGCGTTCCGGTGAAAGGCAGGGAGAATCTCTGCGGCGTGTACATCCGTGACAGCCGAAGCAATAGGCACTGGCGGACTGAGCATCCGTATGTGCCTGCATCATACCCCGGAACAGGAGACCTCTTTGCAAGCGTCATGACCGGATCCATACTGCATGGGAATTCCCTGCCGAAGGCTGCCTTCCACGCAGCGG
Organism: Spirochaetia bacterium; assembly: GCA_007128345.1. Lineage (GTDB taxonomy): Bacteria > Spirochaetota > Spirochaetia > PWKH01 > PWKH01 > SKXS01. Next base: position 31,756 of record SKXS01000024.1, on the reverse strand, counting down.
AGGTGGTACAGGCGGCGCTGCGGGTGAGCATGGAGTCGGAAGTTCCGCGCAGGGAGGGAATCCTCCTTGAGCGGGTTATTCCCATGATCCACGAACTTCCTGAGCATGCTGAGTTCGAAGAACTGGAAGTACCCCTATGATTCTCGTGACCGCAGCTATGGCAGGTGAGCTTCAGGGGCTCATGCCGCCAGGCGTGGAGGTGGGTGAGGGCCTGATTTCCCTGGCTGAAGATCTCTTTGTCTGCTGCCTTGGAACCGGGAAGGTGCACAGTGCGCTCTCAATCCAGGAGTGCCTCCATGCATGCGCCCCCGAGGCGGTGCTCCACCTGGGCATATGCGGTGGAGCAGACCCTGCACTTTCCGTAGGTGATATGGTGATTCCCCATTGGGCTTCAGATGCCGACAGCTTCCTCAATCCGTCATTGGGATCCCGGGAGCCTGTTCCCATGCGCAGTGCACTATCCCATCCGTGGGGGGCACGGCTTGCCCGTGTGGTATCTGATGCGGCAGGCGGGAGGCCCCGTGACGGCTGCGGGATAGCATCGGGAGACAGGTTCTTTACCCCCCATGATAAAGCCCGCCTCTTTGGGAGCTCTGCGTGGAACGGCATAGCCGCAGTTGATATGGAGAGTTTTTCCGTTGCCTATGTCTGTGAGCGCCGTCATGTGCCCCTGGTAATCGTAAAAATTGTCTCGGATGACAGTGAAGACCGTCGGCCCAAGGGCTTTTCCCGCTTCATGCGCACCCAGGCGCAGCGGCTCGCTGCAGTCGTTCACGCATGCCGTCGGTTGGCGAGGTAGAGCCTGCAGTACGCTTCGATCACCTCCTCGTGGTCCCTGACAATGGCGCTTGCGGTTCGCTTGACGCGCAGGATGTTCTCCCTGCTGGAGTCATCCATAGGAATTGATATATTCCCCTTGTTTCCGGCAATACGGTGATAGGTCACCCCCTCAATATTCTTCAGCACATGCTCCTGGGTATAGTACTGGCTGGCGGCATAGGCGTTGAGCAGGGGAACACCCTTTGCAGGAGAAATCCAGTCAAGAATTCCCATACGCTTAATGTTGCCCATGGATACGGAGAAGGAACTTCCCGATGTGCCGATTGAGAGGATGTGAAACCGTATCGCCTCAGGATAGAGCTTCCTGGCCTCGCAGTAGGCGTAGAGCGCGGGATTGTTTGCCGCCACCCCGCCGTCTATGAAGCACCTGTTTGTCCCGTCTTCAGGTGACCTGATGACCGTAGGGGAAAAATAGGTAGGTGCGGCGGTGGTCGCCCTGGCTGCTTCCCGCATGCGGTAGGGGTGGTCGGCATAGGATGTGAAGAGGAAGGGTTCTCCGGAAAGACATTCGTAGGAGGTAATCATTGCTGGTGTCAGAGCATCCGCCATGGAGAGGTCGCCGAAAATTTCATAAATCAGATTTTCCAGGGAGTCTTCCTGGTACTTCTCGGTAAACAGCTGTGCGAGAGCCCTGAGGTCCTTCAGGGGACCCTGGGGGAAGATGTCTCCGCTTCGCGCTTCATAGATATGGAGGATGCTCTCCAATGTCATTGCGGGCAGGATGGGAGCGGGGAGGTTCCGCTGCTTCGGTCTGTCAGGTGAAGCATCATCTTTCGGAAGGTTCGCATTGGGGGCCGCCAGGCCTAGGGCCACCAGGCCTCCGGTGGAAGATCCCGCTATCAGGTCGAAACAGGCATACAGAGGCAGCTTGATGTCCTGGAGCTCCATTTCCTGCTGCAGCGCCAGCAGGACGGTGATGGGAATGATGCCTCTCACCCCCCCGCCGTCTATGGAGAGGATCGTCACGTCCCTGCGTCTGCGGAACTTGGTGAACAGTTTCATACCGGCATCATGGGATACATTGGGGTATTGGTCAAGCAGAAAGGAAACGGCCAGGTGACTTCCTGGCCGTTTGGTGTGCTATCTTCGAGCTCCTTCGAGCGCCTTGTCTGCGAGTTTGACAAAGTCATCTATGTAGATGGTCACGCCGCTTATTGCATCGGTGTACCCGCCCTCATCGTGGGGGATGTGGGGATTCTGTGTTTCCAGCAGATGGGCCTCCACCCGGCCTGCCTGAACGTACCACTCGTCTATGGCGCCGCCCCGGGCCACCATCTGGTACTCTCCGGCACGGTCTACGGTCTTCTTGTCACGTCCGTCCCGGTGAATTGCGCTCCAGTTGACATCAACGATGAATCCGCCGGAAACGAGGATCTCAATAGTGGACTTCCATCCGGTCCGCTCGTTGAAATCTGCCTCCTGTGCGGTGTACCTACCGTCAACGTAGGGAGGTGCGCCCACGGGACCCTTCTCAAGGGCTTTGTGGACCAGTCTGACAAAATCATTAATATAGATGGTCACGCCGCTGACTGCGTCGGTGTACCCGCCTTCATCATAGGGGATGCGGGGATCCTGTGTCTCCAGCAGATGGGCCTCCACCCGTCCTGCCTGGACGTACCACTCGTCGATGGCGCCGCCCCGTGCCACCATCTGGTAGCCGCCTGCACGGTCAACGGTCTTCTTGTCGTCACCTTGCGGATTGACTCCGCTCCAGTTGGCTGCAACGATGTATCCGTTGATGACTGTGAGCCTGACGGTGCTCTTCCAGCTTCCCCGTTCAGGGAACTGGAGATCCTGGGCAAAGTAGCTCCCGTCAGCATGGGGTCCGCGTCCTACCGGTCCCTGGGCAAGCGCTTCAGCTGCCAAATCCACAAATTCATTGATATGTATGGTTACTCCGCTCACCGCGTCGGTGTACCCGCCTTCATCGTAGGGCAGGGAAGCGAGATCCTGGGTTTCTATGAGCTTCTGCTCAACCCGCTGCGCCTGGACATACCATTCGTCTATGGCGCCGCCTCGGGCCACCATCTGGTAGCCGCCCATTTTATCCAGGGTCTTTTTGTCAAGGCCGGCATTCCGGTGCGCCCCGTTCCAGTCAGCTGATACGATCCTGCCTCCTGCCACTTCAAGGGTGACGACGTACTTCCAGCCGCTGCGTTCCGCGAATCCGGGTTCCTGGGCAAAATAGATGCCGTCCTCAAATCCTGCAGATTCCACAGGGATGAGGTGCGACACGTCGCGTGTCCCGGCAGCACTTGCTGAAACCAGGACGATTGTCAATACAATGAGTACTGCGATGAGTCTCTTCATGGTAAATTCCTCCGATTACGTATATAGATAATACTATATCAAAATTATAAGCTAATTGTTTTTGTCATGCAATATATCTGCCCCTGTATTAAAACAAAAAAATATAGTATATCATGGCCGAGATGAAACGACTGACGCTGCTGGATGCAGGTATCATAGGAATCACGGTGATTGCCGTAGGGCTGCTCGCATTCTCCGTATACGGATCAAGGGAGGGCACGCCCCAGGTGCTCATTGAAGCTTCAGGGCAGCAGTGGATCTACTCAATTGAGTCAGACACTGTCGTCAGCATCCCGGGACCCCTGGGACCGACGGAGGTAACCATCCATCAGGGGGGCGTGCATGTGTCGGACTCAACCTGCAGGAACAAGGTCTGCGAATCCATGAAGACAATCAGCAGGATCGGGCAGTGGATTATCTGCCTGCCCAACGATGTCTTCATCCGCATTGAAGGAATTGAAACAGGAGAGCGGGAGGTGGACGATGTCGCATTCTGACCGGGCATCAGGCAGAGCGGAACTGCGTATCAGATCCGTTGCCATGCTTGCTGCGTTTGCACTCTTTCTGTCTACAGTTGAGTACCTCATCCCGCGTCCCATGCCCTTTGTGCGCATAGGACTTGCGAATCTGGCTGTGATGATCGGTCTGATCGCCCTGAATACCCGGGAGTATTCCCTCCTGGTGGTGCTCAAAGTACTTGGCCAGGGGATCATCCACGGCACATTAGTCTCCTATGTCTTTCTCTTTTCCCTGGCGGGAACCCTCTCCAGCGCGCTGGTGATGTACCTGCTTTACCGAACCTGCGGGAAGCGGATAACCTTCGTCGGTATCAGCGTAGCAGGGGCTACGGTGAGCAACAGCTCACAGCTTATACTGGCCGGAGTGCTGCTTTTCGGCCGCAGTGCGTGGCTGATCGCCCCGCCGTTTCTCATTATGGGGCTGGTCACATCGGTCCTCCTGGGCCTGTTTGCCGAGCAGTTTGCGGGATCCTCCCGGTGGCTTGCAGATCAGGAGGCGCCGTGTTGATCAGCAGCAGGAATATCCCCATGGCGGCAGGACTGGTGATGCTTCCTGCAGTGGTTTTCCATTCATCAGTAGGCTCGCTGGCAGCCCAGGTGATCATATTCATGATCCTCCAGATCATACGGGGCGAGCGAATACGGATGCTCCCGAACATCATCATGATAGTGTCGGTAACGGCGCTTAACCTTCTGCAGGCCCATGGACGGGTGCTGTTCACCCTCTGGTCCCTCCCGATAACCCAGGGAGCCCTGGAGATCGGACTGCGCAAGGCCCTCACCCTCATCGCCTTGATCTATCTGTCCCGGTTCATGGTATCAGGGAAGCCCAGGTTCCCGGGAAGGATCGGCATGCTGCTGAGCATGCAGTTCTCGTACTATAATCAGTTTCTCCAGCACCGTCTCTCCCTGAAGCCGGGACAGATAGTAAGCAGTCTTGATGCGCTGCTTGTACGCATGGAAACCGATAGTCCCGACGCAGTTGAGGCGGCTGCAGGTCCATGGAAGCTGACTGCCGTCATAAGTGCCGCTGCAGCTGCGGCGGTATGGGGTGCATGGCTGTACTTCAAGGAGACTGCAGGGTGCTGCGGATAGTGAATTCCTGGTTTGAAAGCGTATAGGAAGTGATCCCCGGCGTGATATATATCTTCTGATCCTCGGTGATGAACACGGCATCCACCCCCGGAAGCGACTCCACAAGCTCCCATCCCCGCTCGAGTCCGAGAACAAACACTCCTGTGGAGAGTCCGTCGGCATACGCGGAATTCTCAGTGACTATCGTGACGCTTTCCAGCCCGTTTTCAACGGGATATCCGTCCCACGGATCAAGGATGTGGTGGAACCGCTGGTCGGATGCATCGTAGAAAAACCGCTCATACGTGCCCGATGTGACCACCGTCCCCGAGGTCAGATTAAGGATGAGCACATAGGCTCCCCGGTTTGCATCGGGATCCTGGATTCCTATCCTCCAGGGTGTGCCGTCGGGCTTGCTTCCTTTCAGGAGAATGTTTCCCCCCAGGTTGATAAGGGCGCTCGAGGAGCCCATCCCCGTGATCACCTCCTTAACCGCGTCAGCGGCGTACCCTTTTGCTATGCCGCCGAGGTCGAGCATCATGTCGGGACGCTTCAGCCTGACAAGATAATCCCCGCCCTCACGGGAGAGTTCGACCTCACGATAGTCCACAAGGTCCAGGAGCATGGCCATCTCCTGTTCTCCGGGTATCATAGGGTTGTCTGATCCGATCCCCCAAGCCTTCACCAAGGGCCCCACGGTCGGGTCAAAAGCGCCGCCTGTCTGAGCGGCTATCTCCAGGGCTTGGGTGATGACCAAAAAGGTCTCCTCAGAAACTGATGTGAACTGACCTCCGGCGTTCCTGTTCACCCTGGCGATCTCACTGCCAGAGTTGTAGAGGGTCATGGACGCTTCAATATCGTCAATCCGGGCAAACGAACGCTTGAGAATCTCCTCAGCCCGTGCAGGTTCCTGGTCATAAATAGTAACCCGGGAGGCTGTGCCCAGCGCAAGGTGGTTTTTCGCCGTCGGATTATGTGAAACAGCAGCACTATTATGTGAATTCTTATTGTCAGAACAGTTAATTATAAACAACAATGGTAATATTATTAACAATAATACATTAATGCTGCGTAATATGTGATATTTACTCATGAAATAATTATGATGAAAAAGCTAAGTCTTGACAACCCTGCGATAGAATAATACTTTGGAATAGAAAGCATAGGTTAGGAGATGGAGTTATACATGAAACCAATACAGATAGTTGTGCTGGGCGGGGGATATGCAGGAGTGCACGCGGCAAAGAAGCTGCACAAACAGTTTAAGAAAATGCGCGACCGGGTGGAGATCACCCTCATAGACAAGGATCCGTTCCATGTACTCATGACGGAGCTCCATGAACTGGCAGGGGGCAGGGTCCCGGAGGAATCGGTTAAAATATCCTTTGACCGGATATTCGCCGGCAGCATGGTCAAGGTGGTGCAGGATACCATCGTTTCCATTGACTTTGAGGGGCGGACGCTCACCTCAAGTACAGAGACTTACGGCTACGACTACCTGCTCATGGGTACCGGAGCGGAGTCCTCTGACTTTGGCATTCCCGGCATCAAGGAGCACGCGTTCTCGCTGTGGGGACTTGCAGATGCCCTGAAGATACGTGAGCACATCAAGGATACTGTACGTGCGGCTTCCTACGAGAAGGACCCTGAGCGCCGCAGGCAGATGCTCACCTTTGTGGTTGCAGGAGCAGGATTTACCGGTATTGAGATGGTGGGAGAGCTTATTGAATGGATTCCTGTCCTCTGTAAGGAGTTCAAGGCCGACCCCGACGAGATACAGATTATCACCGTTGAAGGCCTCGGCAAGATCCTCAATACCTGGCCGGAAAAGCCCCGCATGAAGGCAGAGAAGTACCTGAAAAAGAAAGGCGTGGAGATCAAGCTCAATTCATTCATTGTGAAGGCTGAGCCGGGGAGCATCACATTGAAGGACAAGACGGTTATCAAGTCCGATACGGTGATCTGGACCTGCGGCATCAAGGGCAGCGATTTTGCCCAGAAGCTCCCCCTCGCTGAAGGAATGATGGCCAGGAAGCGGGTCAATGAGTACATGAAGAGCGTTGATTACGACCGAGTCTACCTGGCAGGCGATGCCGTATGGTTTATTGAGCATGAGCTTCCGCTTCCCCAGACAGTTGAGGCCGCTGAACAGACCGCTTTCACCGCCGTAGACAGCATGGTCTATGAAATACGCAAGGAACTTGGCTTCAGTGCCAAGGAGCCTAAACCATTCAAGTCAAATTTCCACGGGTACATGGTGTCCATTGGGGGCCGCTACGCGGTCTCGTACACCATGGGCATAGCCATGTCGGGCATATTCGCCATGGGGCTGAAGCATCTGGTCAATGTCTACTACCAGCATACGACCTGCGGCATCAACGGATGGTGGCGCTACCTGCAGCATGAGATCCTGGATATAAAGAACAAACGATCATTCATAGGAGGACTTGCTACTGCCAAGCTCCAGTCCTACTGGCTGACCTTCCTCAGGATGTATTTGGGAGTTATGTGGTTCATTGAAGGAGCCAAGAAGATTCCCCAAGGCTGGCTTAGCGACACAACCGGGGGAAAGGTGTACTGGGGAAGTGCTGACGGTACCGCAGGGGCAACCTGGGAAGCCAACGATGCAGAAGGGGTGTCAGCTGTGACCAGCTCAACCCCCTTGGAAAACGGGGCAGAAGGGGTGTCAGCTGTAACCACTTCAACCCCCTGGGAGAACGGGGCAGAAGGGGTCACCGCCGCAACTGACGCGCTTACCATGGCAACCCCAGGCGGCGGTGAGGTGGCGCAGTATGCTCCGCCCCTGCTGAGTGAACCTACGGCAATCTTTCAGTGGGTAAATGAGACCTTTGTTGCCCAGGCGCCGTATTTCTTCCAGGTGTCCATCGTGCTCGGGGAAATTGCCTTAGGCCTGGCCTTCCTTGTCGGTCTTTTCACCTTTCCAGCGGCGATTGCGTCCATCGGGCTTTCACTCATGCTGCTCATGGGCGCGTTGGCCAGCCAGGAAATTCTCTGGTACATTGCGGTATCCATCGTCATGCTTGGAGGCGCAGGCAAGTGCTTCGGCTTGGACTACTGGGTGATGCCGTGGATCAAGAAGTGGTGGAACGGCTGCAGGCTTGCCCACAAGACGTACCTCTACCTGGATGAACCCGTAGTCCGAAAGAAGAGATTCAGGAAGAAAGGCTAAGTGCATCGTGAGCAACGAGTACTGGAACCAGGACCCACTGCTTGCTGAGTGGCTTGAACACGTCCGCGTCAACATCAAAGGAACCCTTTCAGGAGCCCGCGGGTACATCAGGCCGCATCTCCAGGACATTGCAAGCCAGCAGGGCAAGATGCTCAGGCCTGCCCTGCTCATCCTTGCTTCCTGGGTGGGCAGCGGCAGCAGCCAGCAGGAGGAAGTGACAGCCCTGGCTGCAGGCATTGAACTGGTCCACGCTGCTTCACTTATCCACGATGACATCATTGATGAGGCCTCCGCCAGGAGAGGGGAGGAGACCCTGCATCGGCGCATCGGAAACCGCAAGGCCGTGGTTGCCGGGGACTATATCCTGGTGAGGGCATTCGCGCTCCTCTCTCAGGATATGAAGCGTTCCTACGACAGCAAAGTGGTGTCAGACCGTATGGCAAAGCTGTGCGAGAGTGAGATCGACCAGGACAGCGAGATAGGAAACTTCTTTATTCCGAAGAGCCGTTACATACGGCGCATTGGTGGGAAGACGGCCGCCCTCTTTTCACTGAGCTGCTACCTGGGGGCATCGGCGGGCAAGCTCGATGCCGGACAGGTGCGGGCCTTGTCCCGTTTCGGATACAACCTGGGCATCTCCTTCCAGATGCACGACGACATACTTGATATTACCGGCAGGCCGAACCGGATGGGAAAGGATGTCGGCAAGGACCTCACCGTAGGCATCGCTACGCTTCCGCTTATCTGCGCCCTGGAGATGGACCGCAGCGGAAAGCTGAAGCGTATGCTTGATGGTGCTGTCCCCGGAGACCGGCAGATTCCCGAGATTATCGCTGAGATACATAGGATCGGGGGGGTGGATGCGGCCCGGCGGACAGCCCGCAGCTATGAACAGCAGGCAAATCGGGAGCTTTCCAGGCTCCCCGCATGCGATGCGCGGGAATCGCTGAGCAGACTCCTGCACAGGCTTGCAAAACGGCAGTCATAACAGTCTCACATTTCTTTGTAACTTTTTATCAAGTAAATAGTTTAATGTATGGTAGCACAAACATATCAGGAGTTGTACGTGGTTAAAAAAATTGTTCGCGCATGGGTGTGCGCCATGTTTTGTATGCTTGTACCGGGATTGCTGTTTGCAGGGCATGAACACTATACCTCGCCGGGAGATGCCCGGGCATTCGGACTTTCTCATGCCTACACCGCAGTAGCCCATGACCATAACACATTGTTCATGAACCCCGCAGGACTGGATACCATTCCTGACAGGAGGTTCAGATTTACTCTGGGGTACGAAGACTATGCTGATCCCCGAAGCTTTGGGGAACAGCAGTATACACCTATCTTTATTCCCCGTTTTGTATTTACTGCCCCCGGATGGGGGGTCGGCATGCATTCAACTTACTACATGAATCCCTCCGACTTCAATAACGGCGCGTACGAAGTGACTAAGGTCAATACTCTCGACGTGGGGGCTGCCATGGGAATCGGCATGCTCTCCTTCGGCGTATCCCTCCAGGCCTCAAAGGAGAGTGTCACCGATAACATCTCCATGGGTCAGCATAACCTGAGCATAGGGGCCATATACGATTTGGCCCTCGATCTGATGCTCAGCGACTACGAGCCCAAAGGAGATGCCTATGACGTGCTGGTCATGAAGGCCGGCATCCTCTTTGATACCGGCATTGTATCAGTCGGTGCGTACCATGAAAAGCTTTTTGACTTCATGGCCTGGTCCCAGGACCGGGAGTTTCCCGCATTCAACGGACTCACCGACGACCTCAACGTGGGAATAGGACTGCGGAGCAGGAGAATCGACCAGTTTGGGAGAATCAATACCTTTCGGGTCATGGGTTCTCTTGACGTCGATCATATCGGCGATGATGACCGGAGAATGCTCCAGCTGGGGGTGGAAGGCGGTCTCTACCTGACGGACTACAACCGCATCGCTGTGCGGGCCGGTTATGCTGAGCAGCTGGAAAATCTGTCAGATGTCCTGGTGGGAGCCATACAACCTTCACGGGGGACCTTTTCCCTCGGAGTCGGGGTTGAACTGCTCCATATCTCCGCCGACGCAGCCATTCAGATCCCAGCGACGGCACTGCCGCTGTTTAACGAAACCGGAGATGATCCCTATGATGGGGAACTGCCAAAGCTGCGGATCACCGGCGGTATATCCTTCTAGAAAGGCGTGAATGCGGTCACATGAGCCGGGATCACTTCTGTGTGCCTGCCTCATCACCGTTGAGCAGTGTGCCGATAATTTTCCTGCACTGCGATGTATCTTCCTTCAGAATCTTTGAGCCCCTGGTTATCTTGCACAGGCTTATGCCCAGGTCGTGGGCTATTTCGCGTTGGGGGACCTTCCGGTACAGATCCTTCATGAGGCGCCACCTGAGGGCAACATCGTAGATCTCCTTGACTGTGAAGAGCTCTCTGAAGAGCTTGTTCATCTCATCGTAGCTGTTAATCTCGGCAAACACCTCAATGAGTTCCTTAAGGTCTTCCATGCCCGGTACTTGTTTTGGTGTCATAATTGAGCATGCTACTACCTGGAGATGCAAAAGTAAAGACCCCGGCGCATCAGCACATCCCGCTTGACTTTTTTTTCTCCGCTTACTATAGTCATGCACACGTATGTTGTACTGATCTAAGGAGTTGTTATGGCCAAATCACATAGGGGAGCCGGTATTCGCGAACTGCAGAAGCAAGGAAGGGGAACCTGCCCGGTGTGCAGCAGAACGGGAATTAAGCTTCTGCACGAACGGGAAATCAGCGGTAAGAAACAGAAAGTCTGCAAGCAGTGCAGCGCTGCACTCAAGCACGGAACGAAGAAAGCATCATAGCTGCATCCGCGAAACATAACGGGACCTGATGGTCCCGTTCTTCTTGAGGTACCGGGAGGATCATGGAGAGAGCCAAGGTTTACTGCATCGGCATCTGCGGGACCGGATTATCCAACCTGGCCCTGTTTCTGCATACCCAGGGATGCGAAGTATCCGGCAGCGATCTTCTTTCCGCATTCTATACCCGGAAGCAGCTTTCAGAAGCCGGGATCCCGGTGTACGAAGGGTTTACTTCCTCCCGTATTGATACATCCATAGACCGAGTTATCTACTCACCCGCCTATGCTCCTGATGCCTGCAGTGAGCTCAGACAGGCCGAAGCATACGGTATCCCCATGCAATCGTATCCCGAAGCGCTTGCCGAGCTGTCCAGGGAATACCCGTCGGTTTTTGTGGCGGGAAGTCACGGTAAGACCACCTCGGCAGTCATGACAGCCAGGGGATTTCTTGCCGCCGGCGTCAAGGCCGCAGCACTCACCGGAACTGTATCGGGGATCACATTCTGCCGCACTCCCGAGGTGCTGGTTATTGAAGCATGTGAATACCGCCGGCATTTTCTGCGCTACCTCCCGGCGATTGCCTTGGTAACCTCGGTGGACTACGATCATGTGGACTGCTATCGTGACCAGGAGGCATATCGTCAGGCATTCAGGGAATTTTGCGGCAAGGTGTCGGGCACGCTGGTGATCCATGAGGATGCATATAATCAGATCGGACCCGCCGCCGCAGCCCGCGTAAGCTACGGCGGCTCATCAGAGTATGCGGTTATCCCGGTAGACCGGGAGGCAGGCCGCTACCGGTTTGAGCCCTGGGGCCATGAGTGCACCTTCACAGTTCCCGGTGACCATATCGCAGAAGATGGGCTCGGGGCTTTGCTGGCCTGCAATGCCTGGATGCGGACGCACCGGGGCAGTGAACTCAATGGACAGGAACTGCTGGAAGTCATCCAGGGGATAGCGTCGTATCCAGGCGCTGTGAGGAGATGCGAGCGTATCGGCGAATCCGGCGGTGTGCTGTTTTATGATGACTATGCGCACCATCCCCGGGAGATTGAGGCAACCCTCACTGCTTTCCGGCAGCGGTATCCCCGTCGACGGCTGGTGGTTGACTTTGTTCCCCATACCGTTTCCAGGACCAAGGCGTTTCTTCATGAATTTGCCCAGGCCCTCAGTGCGGCAGATGCAGTATGCATCCAGGAAATCTACCAGCCCAGCAGGGAGAAACCTCCGGCAGGCGGGCTTTCCGGGGCTGACCTGGCAGACCTGGTGAGGGACTCACGGTTTTTCCCTGACTATGAAACCGCACGGATATTCCTTGCGGGGTTCTTGAAACCCGGTGATTTGTTTATTACTATGGGTGCCGGTGACAACCGCAGTCTCGGAGCATCTCTTGCAGCTGCTCCACCAAAGGAGCGAACATAGCAATGAAGAGCATGACAGGGTATGCATCAACGGAATACCAGGACGATGTGTTCCAGGTCTCCTTGGAACTCAAGTCGCACAATAACAAGTATCTGGATATCAACGTGCATCTTCCGGGGTCCATCAATGCAATGGAACCTGAGCTGCGGGGAATCATCAAGACGAAGGTGTCCCGCGGGTATGTGGAGTTATTGATTCGCTTCAGGATGCTGGAAAGCAACCTGGAACTTCACGTCGACCGTCAGGCACTGCAGCGCTACGCAGACGCATTCAGGGACATCATTGCAGCCGTCGGTCTGGATGACCAGCTGCGTCTTGATCACTTTCTCCAGGTTGAAGAGGTGCTCAAGCCCGTCAGGGGTGAGCTCCCCGATTCCAGCAGGGCGCTGATCACATCGCTGCTTCTCAAGCTCATAGATGATCATGATGCCATGCGGTCAGCGGAGGGTGAAGCGACGCTGCGGGATATCAAGGAGCAGCTTGAGGGATTTTCCGAGGCATACCGGAAAGTTGCAGACAAGGCAGGTGAGCTTGAGCAGTCCGTGCAGGAGGTGCTCAGGCAGCGGTTTGAGGAACTGCTGGGCAGCTCCTATGATGAGAACCGCATCCTTGCAGAGACTGCGGTGATGCTGGTAAAGTACTCAGTCAATGAGGAGATCAAGCGGATTGCCAGCCATCTCGATGTATTCCAGTCCATTCTTGCATCAAAAGGACCGGTGGGAAAGCGCCTTGATTTTCTCTGCCAGGAGCTCAACCGCGAGATCAATACCATAGCATCAAAGAGCACCATGGCTGAAGTGAACCAGGCTGTAGTCATCATGAAGGACCACCTCGAAAACATCAGGGAGCAGCTGCGCAATGTCGAATAGCAGGAGAATTATTGCGATATCAGGGAAAAGCGGGTGCGGGAACACCACCGTTAGCGCCCTTGCGGCTGAACAGCTTGGGTTTGTCATGATCAATTATACCTTCCGTTCCCTCGCCGACGATTTAGGCATCTCCTTTGAAGAACTCGCCGAACGTGCCCAGCAGGATGACCGCTATGACCGGATGCTGGACGATCGCCAGGTCTCCTTGGCCCGCAGCGGAAACTGTGTTCTGGGATCACGGCTGGCAATTTGGCTGGTGCCGGATGCAGCCCTCACCGTATACCTAGATGCCTCCCTGGAGACCCGGGCTGCCAGGATCATGAAGCGCGAGGGGAATGACCTTCTGCGTAAGCTGGAGGAGACCAAAGCACGGGATCTGCGGGATTCCGAGCGCTACCTGCGCATATACGGCATCGACACATCGGACTACCGATGGGCGGACCTGGTCATCGATACCGATCGGTGCGATCAGTTCGAGGCTGCTTCACAGATTGTCTCGGCATACCGTGAACGCAGTACCGGGGCGTTTACATAATCAGGAAAATTTTCTATACTGTCGGAGACCGCACAGTGGAGGTGATTCTGTGGCAATTCCTATGGATACCCTGATCAACAAGCAGGGAAATATGTACGAAAAGACCTGCGTGGTTATTAAGCGTGCAGCCTTTTTAACTAAGTTCTACGATGAGGAACTGGATCTTCATGATGATAAGATCGTCTCCACGGCACTGACCCAGGTCCTGGAAGACCGTGTTGAGTACCATTTCGAAAAAGAAGAGTAACGTAACCGACCGCATCAGGGTGGTGGTGATCTTCGGGCCCACTGCCGTGGGAAAGACTGAGCTTCTGTTCAGACGGTTTTCCCGGGGATGCGAGGTTGTCAGCGCGGATTCACTTCAGGTATACCGGGGACTGGACATCGGGACTGCCAAACCATCCCCATACCAGCAGTCACTGCTTCCTCATCACTGCATAGACATACGGGAACCCTATGAGCAGTTCACCGTGGGTGATTTTGTGCGTCTGGCGGACAGACTATGCAATGAAATCACCTCACGGGGAAATATACCCCTGATTTCCGGCGGTACCGCATACTACCTGAAGCATTTTCTCTACGGCCTTCCTGGAGCCCCTCCGGGAGATGCGGAGGTCCGCTCACGTCTTCAGGAGGAACTGCGGCTCAACGGACTGGCATCGCTCTACCGGGAATTGGAGCTTCTGGATCCGCAGTCTGCTTCACGGATAGCACCTGCTGATGCCTACCGCATTACCCGTGCTTTGGAAGTTTGCAGGTGCAGCGGCAGGCCGCTTTCGTCCTTCCGCGTGCCTGAATGTGTGCGGGACCGGCTGGACCCTGTGGTCATCGGCCTGACGCGTGAACCGAAGGAGCTGCGGCGGCGTATTGCGCAGAGGGTCAAAATGATGATGGACCAGGGACTGGTTCGTGAGATGCAGCAGCTCATGCGCAGCGGGGCTACAAGCGCATGGCCGGCGATGAAGGGCATCGGCTACCGTGAATTCTTCCTCTCCAGGCACAGCGGCGAATACTCACTTCGAGATACCGAACAGCAGGTACGTGCGCATACCGTCAGATATGCCAAGCAGCAGATGACCTTCTTCAGGTCCATCAGCCGGACCGTATGGATCCATCCTGATGATGACCGGTCACTCAGTAAACTATGCGGGATTCTATGATCATGATGTCATCAATGATGTAGTGGTCGGTACGCTTTTCCAGGACCAGCTCTTCCAGGTAGTATGCGCCTGTCACCCTGACCTGCTGCGCTGAAGCAGGATCGGTTTCCTGTCCTTCCGGGAGCCAGAAAATGTATGAGGCCTGGTAGCGTAGGTCGTCCATCCTCTGTATGTCCAGATCAGTAATGCCGTAGACCATGTCGGTCGGGCCGAGCTGGGGTTTCCCCGCTTCAATCCAATCGCTTGCCCTGATGAGTTCGTCGCCTCCGTAGGCCCTGCGGACCGAACTGGTCACATGGAGATACACCAGCTGGGTCTCACGCACCTTCCGAGCAGACCGCGAGAGGATGTCATTCATTGCATCCAGTTTCAGCTCGTCCTGAAGCTGGTAGTAGTACCGGACCACCTCTTCGGCACTCCACCCGACAGTAGGCGGCGGCTTGGCTGCCTCAATGATGTGGGAGATCAGAAAAGCGGCGCTGATGACCACCGCAGCGGAGATGACAGCCAGAAACATACCCTTTTTTCTCAGGTAGACATGTCGTTTCGCCTTCCTTGCGAGATCACGCCGGTATGCCTTGAGAGCAGTCTCCGCATCGCGATCCTGCTGCCGTACCGATTCAGTGGTCAATGCTTCATAATTTGCCTCTATCCATGAAGCCAGGTCCTCTGCACTGGGGAGATCCTTAGCTCCCTTGAGCCAGAGATTGATGGTCTTTGCCGCGTGAGAACCGACTCCAGGGTTGAGCAGGCCGACGGGGACAGGCTGATACCCGACTTCCCGTACATCATCGTCAAGAAACGGCGGTATTCCCGTAAGCATTCGGTACAGCAGGGAAATGCACTGGAATATCCAGCCTGTGCCTGCCGGAAGCCTCGGCCGAATCCACGCATCGTGCATTTCAATCTTGTCCTGCTCAGTGAAGGATTGTTCCATGAGTTCAGTAATCGGCTTCGGTAATATCAGGGCACCGGTTCCCGGTATGATGCGGACCGCAGGCAGTATGAATGATTCGGCAAACCAGGGTGCGGGTATTTCAGTTTGCGCCCGGTTCAGTGACCTGATGAGAAGCACCAGGAGATCCAGCCGGGATGCAAGGGAAGAGGAGGAGTCAAAGAGCAGGGTAAGGGGCTGCAGGTTCTCGGTATCGGTATACACGCATCGCCTTCCCTCAAGTGTCTGGATGCCCTGCCAGAACCATGGGGTGACCGAGGACGGTGAGGCAATGTACCCCAGGGCCTTGCCTCCCTGGAACATGCTCCTCGATATGATGATGGATTCAGGTCCCAGGGGGATGGCGGTTTTGCTTTTTTGGTCAACCGTAATGGTATGTGTCTCGAAGTACATTCAGGTCCACAAGCTCCTTGTGCGTCCAGTTTGCTGATTCCAAGATACCGGTAAGCAGGATGAAAGTCCAGCGGCTCACCCGGCAAAGGAGGCATACGCAGTTATTCTGTCGAGATGCTCGGGTGAGCAGGCGTGTCCCAGCAGACGATAGGATCTGCCCTTCATTACCCCCCGCCTGAGAGCTTCCAGGGATGCGGGATTGCACATGCTGACTCTCCCTCTTCTCCAAGGTTCAAGCAGCGGCTCATGTCCCTCTGCCCGGTCTGTAGCAGTGAGGAGGCTGACCGCCGCATCCAGGTGCGCCTGTGCCGTTTCGGGCGGTTCATGTCCCGACATATTCGATGAAACCACGAAAAGTACGCTCAGGGTGCTGAGATGTGAGATCAGCTCTTCCAGCGATGCCGCAACCCTGCTGGTGTGTCCTGCGCAGAAGACCGGCAGCACCGGTATGCCGGGGAAAAGTACGGAAATATAGGGGAGGGCAGTGTCCAGTGCGGGTTCCTCCCAGACATACTGATGATCCTCACGGAAACAGGCAGTTTTGGTGAGGGGATTGGAAACCGGCACTTCCCCAAGCGGGGAGGAGAGGGCAGTCAATGAGGGTATCCAGAGTCCTTCGTTTTGGGAACTCACCGGAGAGTGGACTGGGAGCAGGAGAAGAATGAGGGATGCCTGCTGTCGGGATGCCGCCTTCCAGGCTGCCCCGGCTAGCGGGGCGGTCACTCCGTATTCACCATGGGGTACGATGATCGTCCCGCAGGAGCCTGCAGGAGAGTATGACAGCTCCAGAGAACCATCAATGATTGAGCGCAGCTCTTCTGGATCCGAGGGAAAGAATATATCGCTTCCGATTGATTCACGCTTCACGGGTACCTCCCAGCAGCCGTTCCAGTCTCTCGGGCTCCAGGTGAACCGACAGGTTCTTCTCCTGTGTGGGGATAACCTGTCCAGGCTTGCCGTGCTTCACCCGTCTGAGATACTTTACCTGGGTGCAGTAGATGTCCCCCTTTCCGCCCTGCCTTCCTTTGGAATAGTAGAGTGCTAAAACAGCTGCGTCAAGGAGTGTCTCCAGAGGTACACTTTTTCCAGCAACCCCCTTAATAAACACATACGCGCCGGGATAGTCCCTCGCGTGGAGCCACCAGTCGTTCCCTCTCGTATGCCGACGCAGGAGTTCCTCATTATCCCGGGCAGTCCGCCCCACTAGGATGCGATGGATGCCTGAGCGGAACTGGAGCCCCGGAATCTCTTTCGGTTCCGCAGCCCTCCGTCGTGCGGGAGCTTCAGCGGCCAGGAACGACTGCATCCGGGCTATCCGTTCCTCCAGGGTTCCTTCCTCATTGAGAAGATCGGCACGCTGATGCCTGATCTCCCTAAGGTCTCGTATGGCTGCATCACCCTCCTCACGGTGATGCTCCAGAGCCCGCTTCTCCCTGGAAGCCCTCCGATAGTAAGCCTCAACTTGAGCTCCCGGTTCAAGTCTCCCATCCAGGGGGATGATGACCGGGGTGTTGTCGTGGTAGAAGTCATGGACTTCGATGCGTGTATCGCCGCTTTTCACAAGGTGGATGTTCGAAGCCAGAAGATCGGCAAGTTCCCTGGTCCTGCTGCCGTCCTGGGTGAGCTGCTGCTGCTCAAGGGTATGCAGTTTGCTCAGCAGCCGTGCTTCCTGATCATCCAATAATGTCCGGATGCGCTGTGAGAGCCTCCGGCAGCGATCGCTGAGTTCCCGGTTCCAGTATTCCCTGTCAATCTGTTCATTGAAGGAGGAACCGGGGATCCTGGGTCTGACTTCATAGGTGCCGTTTCCGCTTCCCGATAAGACGGGTTCAGGGTTAAAGTGTTCCCCTGATACTTCCCCCCGTTTCGGCCGGCGGAAGCATGCGTCCAGGATTGTCCCGTCTCTGCTGCACAGGATGATGTTTCCCGCACCGCCCCAGAGCCGGATGTAGAGCAGCAGCTCTTCTCCTCCCCGTTCCAGGATGATGCGGACGATCCGGTCATTTCCCAGCTGGACTGCTTCACCTATCCGTGCGCCTACAATATGCGAACGAAGCAGCTGAGCAAACCGCTGGAGCTTAACGCGCTCCATAGTACGGGGGAAGGTGAGTTCATGCATCCGGACAGTCTGCTGGGCAAGACTTATATAGCATCGCCAGCGTCCTTTTTCAGGATGGTAGAGCTCAAGGGTAATGCTGTGGTAGGCTCCCTGAATTACCTGCTGCACCCGGGAATTCACCAGGGGAAGTTCAGAGAGTATGCAGTCTATCTCTTTCCAGTTAAGTGACATAAATCGCCTGTGTATCGAAAATGAGAGAAGATTTCATCCCATCCTCCCTGGTCGCCTCCCTCGAAATAAGATTCGCAGAAGATTCGTCTGCATTGTGCTGTCTGCGTATGTGAAGGTGATTCCCTGCTTCTGCACCAGGCGTGAGGTTTTCCGTTATGGCAGACAGCTTCCCAGCACCTACTTCGTACACGTTTCCGTCTCCTGAAGTATGCAGTTTCTGATCTCTGAAGCCATATAGAACGATCCGGCACAGAGGATGGCTTCACCGGCAAAGAGCATGCCCCGGGCGCGCAGTAACGCAGAGCGGGGATCCTTTTCCAGGATGATGATGGGAGGCGCTTCAAGGAGGCCTTCACTTACCAGGGTGTGGGCTATGTGGGTGAACAGTTCGTAGAGTTCCAGGGGGTTGCTGGGCTTGAAGGTTCCCGGGGTAGATATCACGATTCGGTCGAATGTGCGGATCACCGATTCGGCCATCTGGGTGTGGTCCTTTCCCGTAACTGCTCCGAATATGACCACCCCGCCCTTAGGATACATCTCCCGGTAGGAATGGATGAGCCGGTCAACGGACTTGCCTGTATGGGCCCCATCGATAATGACAGGGGGACTGCCTTCAATCAGCTCCATCCTTGCCGGAAGATAGGCTGAGGACATGCCCGCAATTGCCTGCTTCCTGTGCTGCTGATCAGCAATGCATCCCAGCAGAGAAAGCATCAAGAGCGCCAGCGCGCAGTTCTCTCCCTGGAAGTTGCCGAGCATGCGGAGATCAAATTCGTCGTAGGAGTCATCGGACCAGTAGAGCTGCAGGTGGTTCACCCCAGGAGAAGAGTGGGAGGTGCTGCGACTCAGGTGGTCAGTGAGAAAGCATGCTTTGCTGCCGCGTTGCTGGGCGATACTGCGAAGCTCCTTCTTGGCATCGCTGTGCTGGGCTGAGATTACCACAGGCACCCCTTCCTTAATGATCCCGCCCTTTTCACGGGCAATTTCCTTGATGGTTGATCCGAGTATCTGGGTATGCTCAAGTTCGATCGGGGTAATTGCGGTCAGCACGGGGGAGACTACATTGGTTGCATCCAGCCTCCCCCCCAATCCGGTCTCTAGCACGGCGTAGTCGCACGAGGAGCGCTTGAACAGGAGGAACGCAAGCAGGGTGAGCAGTTCAAAGGTGGTGGGTGTCTCAAGCCCCCGCTCTTTGGCGAACGTGAATCCCTCCAGGTGAGCGAACATGGATTCTATGGTACTGAGGACCTCCTCAGGGGGAAAAAAGGTTCCCGCAAGGGTAAATCGTTCCATATAGGTTGACACATGGGGTGACGCATAGAGACCTGTTTTGTATCCCAGGGCTTTGAGCCCCTTGGCCAGGAACGCACAGGTTGACCCCTTTCCCTTGGATCCGGCAACATGGATGACCGGGTACGAGCGTTCCGGATGGTCAAAGTGGTCCAGGATGCTGAACATCCGGTCGAGCCTGTAGGTACGTACGGTATACTGCTGGGTTTTCTCCAGGTTGGTGAAGGACTCAATATGCGTGAATGCGTGATCAAGGCTGCTGAATTTCATATCTACCTGCCGATTGTAATGCCCGCCTTGCGGCAGGTTGGTGTATTATACCTGTTTCGCAGGCTAGGGAAAAGAGGTCACGTATCCTTTGACCCTTACGCCTGCAGCATGGTATGCTCTCGTTCATGCGAATCATGTATGTCTGTTTGGGAAATATCTGCAGGTCTCCCCTTGCAGAAGCGGTATGCAGGTCGCTGCTCAGTGAGTACGGTCTTGAAGGCAGCGTGTCTGTTGAATCATCCGGCACCTGCGCCTATCATGTCGGAGAGCCTGCGGATCCGCGGATGCGCAGTGCGGCAGCCAGGAAGGGGATTCATATAACACATGTGAGCAGGCAGTTCGCCAAGGACTATGCTTCATACGATATGATCATAGCCATGGATGAAGAAAACCGGAGATACCTTATGCAGCATGCACCTGACGAGGCATCCCGGGCCAGGGTCCATCTGCTCAGGGATTTCGATCCCCTTGGTCCTGGAGACCTTGAGGATCCGTACTACGGCGGTCCTGAAGGTTTTAACGATGCGGTGACGGTCACTCTGCGTTCATGCAGAGGCCTGCTAGAGGTTGTTCGGGAGCGGCTGCATGGTGGCAAATGAGCTCATCAGCGCTGCGGCTGAAGCGGTCAGCGAAGAGGCGCGGGATGTGAAGCTGACTCCCGTCAGCGGGGGCGATATCTGCGCGGCCTACCGGTTTGACGGGAAGAACCGGTACTTCATGAAGGTGCACCATTGCCGGAAGCTGCTGGAGGCTGAAGCCGCGGGACTCCAGGCTATAGCCTCAGTACCATCCGCACCCCGGGTGCCGGAGGTCTTTGCCCTGGTGGATGGGGGTGATGCATCAGCACTCATGCTTGAGTACATCCATCCCGGCAGGAAGCAGTCTGAGAGCCTCAGGAACCTTGGGCGTGCGCTGGCCTGCATGCACCGGGAAGGAAGATCGCGGAAGTTCGGGTTCCATCAGGATAACCTGATCGGGAAGACCCCGCAGATAAATACCTGGTGCGATTCATGGGCGGAGTTCTTCACCCGGTTCCGCATAGCACCCCTGGTATCACGTGCACAGTCGCAGGGGCTGCTGAAGGGAGGGGACCTGCAGCTGCTGGAGAAGCTCTGCCTCCGCCTGCCTGACCTGCTCGTGGAACCTGCATGGGGATCACTGCTCCACGGAGACTTGTGGGGAGGGAACTACCTGATTTCCACTGATGGGGAGGGGGTGCTCATCGATCCTGCGGTATCCTACGGGCATCGGGAAGCGGATGTGGCAATGACCGAACTCTTCGGAGGGTTTCCCCAGGAGTTCTACCATGGCTACCACAGCGAATTCCCTCTTGAGGACGGCTATGGGCAGCGTAAGGAGATCTACAACCTCTACCATCTGCTCAACCATCTGTGCATGTTCGGCGGGGGATATCTGTCGTCAGTGACATCCATTGCCCGCAGGTACGCATGAAACATCATGCGAAGTATGGTATACTGTCATCAGTGCCGCTCGGACCAATACCATGTGCAGGCACCGGCAGGCAGCGGTACCAATTCTTACCAGCAAGGAGATAGTATGGCAAAGATGTATGAATCCTCAAAACCTTGGAAATTCCTCGATGAGTACCGCGGTACCCTATTCACCGGTGAATGGCCGACACTACCGGAGATGTTTGATATCACGGTGAAGCGCTACCCCGAAAACAGGTGCTTTACCGCGTTCAGCCCGGAGAAAATTGAGCTTACCTACCGGGAAGCCCATGAGGCAATTACCGGGGTTGCCAATTTTCTAGCCAAGGCGGGAGCGAAGAAGGGTGACCGCATCGTCGTAACCGGTAAGAACAGCCCTGAATGGGCGATCGCCTACCTTGCAGTGCTCTATGCGGGTTGTGTTGTGGTTCCCCTGGACTATCAGCTGAAGCCGAAGGATATGGATGCCCTCATGGATCACTCGGATGCAAAGATTGCCTTTGTCGATGAGGAGCTCTTCAACGAGGTAGGCACGCATGTCACCCTGGCAAAGAAGGTCTCCCTTTCAAAACACAAGAAGCCCTACATCTTGGATGTCAGGGATCATGAACCCCATGGAAACGCTAAGAGCGAAGAGCTTGATCTTGCGGCAATCCTCTATACATCGGGAACTACCGGGAATCCCAAGGGGGTCATGCTCACCCATCGCAACATTACAAGTGACTGTTTCCTGGCGCAGGCGCTCATGACCCTCTATCCGACGGATGTATTCTATGTGCTGCTGCCGATTCACCACTCCTACACCATGCTGGCAGTTTTCATCGAGGGGATATCCGTAGGATCGGAACTTGTCTTCGGGAAGAAGCTGGTTGTCTCCCAGATTTTCAAGGACCTCAAGGAGGGGAATGTGACCATGTTCCTTGGGGTGCCCATGCTCTTTAATAAGCTCATCAAGGGGGTCATGGGGGGCATCAGGGAGAAGGGCATTGTGATCTACGGGATCATCCGGGGACTTATGGGCATCAGCGGGTTCATCAAGAAGACCTTCAAGGTCAATCCCGGAAAGAAGATGTTCGGCGGCATCCTCAAGAAGATCTCCCTGGACACCAACAGGATCTGCATTTCCGGTGGAGGCCCGCTGCCCACATCCACCTTTAGGATGTTCAACCAGCTGGGTATTGACTTCGTCCAGGGCTACGGTCTGACTGAAACATCCCCTATCCTGACTCTCAACCCCGTGACGGCCTACCGGGAATCCTCTGTAGGGCTGCCCCTTCCCCAGGTGGAGGTGCGCATCCTTGAACCTGATGATCGGGGGATTGGAGAGATAACCGTGCGGGGACCCATGGTGATGTGGGGATACTATAAGAACAAGGAAGATACTGATGAAATCCTCGATAAGGACGGATGGCTGCGTACAGGGGATGTAGGATACCAGGACCGTGACGGGTATCTCTACCTCACCGGGAGGAAGAAGTCATTGATCGTCACCGAAGGTGGTAAAAATGTATTCCCCGAGGAGATTGAGGAGCTCTTCCAGCTCTATGAGGAAATTGATCAGATCCTGGTGATGGGATACGAACTTGACAAGAAGGAGAAGTCTGAGGGCATCCAGGCGCTGGCATATCCGAGCGAGACATTTATGGAGCGGATGAAGCAGTCATTTCAGGGAGATGAACTGGATGTACAGGTGGAAAAGCGCATCAACGAGATCATCGACGAAGTGAACAAGTCCCTGCTGCCCTATAAGCGCATCAGCAGGGTCCACGTGCTCAAGGAGCCCATGGCAATGACCACCACGAAGAAGATCAAACGATTCAAATATGCCCAGGAGTATAAGTAGCAAAACCATGACGAGTAAAAAGCGGAAAATTCTTATGCGTGAGGCGCATCATATACGCCCCACGGTCATGATCGGGAAGATGGGGCTCACCGAACCGGTTGTAGCAAGCACAGACGAAAGCCTCAGCTGCCGCGAACTGATCAAGGTAAAGTGGGTTGGCTTCAAGGAGTCGAAACTGGAGATCTTCAGCGAGCTCGCCCGGCGTACCGGGGCTGAGGAAGTTGCGGTAATCGGGAATGTAGGCATTCTCTACCGACGCAATGCAGATCCTCAGCTGAACGTGATTCCGGGGGTTCCAAGGGAATAGAGGTATGAAGGAATTTCGTATGTACAGTACAGGGCAGCTTGTATGCGCTTCGCAGGGAGTGCTGCAGCTTCCTGGGATGCTCGGAAGCATGGGGATTCAACGGGCGGCGCTGCTGACCGGAGGATCTTCCCTTGACCGCTCAGGATGGCGTGCACGGATAGAAGAGGCTTTCAGGGATGCCTCCATTGCATGCCAGATCCATCGGGTGAAGGGAGAGCCCTCTGTAGAACTGGTGGATGATATCACGCGGGAAGCCAAGGAATTCCATGTCCAGGCCGTAACGGCCGTCGGCGGGGGGAGCGTCATTGACGCGGCTAAGGCCGTCTCGGCTATGGTGTGTGAACCCCTTGGGGTGGAGCGCTACCTGGAAGGGGTAGGGGACCGGAAGCCGTCGGGGAAGCGAGTCCACTTCAGTGCGGTACCTACCACTGCAGGCACGGGGAGCGAATCGTCGTTCAACGCGGTCATCAGCAGGATTGGAAGCTTCAAGAAGTCCCTGCGTCATGAAGCCTACACACCTGATATTGCCGTCCTTGACCCGCAGCTCTCACTCACCTGTCCCCCGTCAGTGACAGCCGCATCGGGACTTGATGCTGTGACCCAGCTGCTTGAGTCCTATGTCTCGGTGCGGGCACATCCCATTACTGATGCGCTTGCTCTCCAGGGGCTCTGCCTTGCCGGATCGGCGTTCGACAAAGCTGTACGTGATGAGCCTGATGAAGATTTCAGGGCGCAGATGCTCCTTGCCGCATACCTCTCAGGAATCACACTGTCAAACGCTGGTCTCGGGGCTGTCCATGGGGTTGCCGGCGTTCTGGGAGGAATGCAGGATATTCCCCACAATATTGTCTGCGGCACGCTGCTGTTCGAAATAACGGCTGCCAGCATCAGGAAGCTGGAATCAAGCGGCTATAGAGACGGGGAAACCTACCGGAAGTATGCCCGTGCGGGATGCGCCCTTGCAGGCAGCAGTGACACATGCACTGCGGAAGATGGAATACCCATGCTGCTGAACACCCTTTCACGGTGGCAGGAGCAGCTTGTCAGGCCGAGGCTTTCAGAATACGGATTTACCAAAGAGAAGCTGAAACGCGCCGCGGCTGCTTCCGACTGCAAGCAGGCCCCGGTCATCCTGGATGCCGGGGAACTGGAGGCAGTGCTTCTGAGCCGCTTATAATGCACGGAATTCCTGAATGCTTCAGGATTCCTGTTCCAGGGTTAGGGTGACCGACGGCTGGTCGCATACCTCGGGTGGACCGAAATACTGGATGGCACCGGGATAGAGGAATTCGTTGCCCGAAGCCCAGGCATCGCGTGATGCTGCAAACACCCCAAAGGGCTTGCCGTCGAGTTCCACCAGAGCCTTCCTGATTACAGATTTCTGTGAACCGTGACGCTTTTCCATATTCATCATCATGGTGATGGGAACTCCCCCTGCATTCCATTTGTCTGCGGGTTTGGAAAGACCGGTGACTGAAGATATATACCCGGTAAGGCCTGATGCAATGAGCAGGAATGCGGTATACCCGAGGGAGTAGCAGTAGTCAGCATCAAAGTTTGACGGGAATGCGCACCGTCCTTCGTAGCCGAAGAAGTGGTGCTGTGAGCTGAACGGTCCGGTATAGATCCCCTCCTGCCTGAGATGCCTGAGCCGGTCAGCGACCATCTGGATGAGGAGTTTTTCAGTTTCAATACGGGATACCTGCACATTGCCGTGGGGGTCACGGTCAAGCAGCAGCTGCATCTGGATTTCCTGGGGCAGAGTGCTGAACAGTGATCCGCTTGCTTTCGGGAGCAGCGTCGCTACCTTGGTGCATCGCTGTAGAGGATCTTCTATACCTGATATCTCCCCGCCGTCCTGCGCCAGCAGGTCATTGAGGCGCGATATGAGGGTCTTCATTTCGGGGATGAACTCGATGAGCCCTTCGGGAACCAGGACGATGCCGAAGTGCATCCCTTGCCTGCCGCGGGAGACCACGCAGTCGGTTATCTGGGATACGATGTCGCCGAGGGTCTGCTTTTTCGCTTCCACCTCCTCTGATATGAGGGCCATGGTAGGACGGGTAAGCAGGGCGCATTCGAGGCATATGTGAGAAGCGCTGCGTCCCATGAGCTTAATGAAGTGCCAGTACTTGCGGGATGAATTGGCGTCACGCTGGATATTTCCAATGAGCTCCGCATAGGTTTTGGTGGCGGTATCGAATCCGAAGGATGCCTCAATGTGTTCGTTTTTCAGATCTCCGTCAATTGTCTTGGGCACCCCGATCACCTGTATGCCTGATTTGTTGCGGACAAAGTATTCGGCAAGCATTGCAGCATTTGTGTTTGAATCATCTCCTCCTATGATCACCAGCGCGCAGATGGAACGGGCGTTGCAGACCTTGGCGCACTGCGCAAAGTCGCTTTCGGATTCCAGCTTGGTCCTGCCGGACCCGATGATGTCGAATCCACCTGTGTTGCGGTACTCGTCAATGACTGCTCCCGTGAGCTCACGGCAGTCGTCCTTGAGAATGCCCGAAGGACCGCCGATGAATCCGTAGAGCTTTGATTCCGGATTGGCGCTTGCCAGCGCATCGTAGAGCCCGGCTATGACATTGTGCCCTCCCGGCGCCTGCCCGCCGGAGAGCACCACACCGATATTTCGTTTTTCCGGAACATCGGGATTCTCTCCCTGCTCGAAGCGCACCATGGGCATGCCGTAGGTATGGGGAAACCGTTCTCGAATCTCCGAGTGGTCAGATGCCGACTCAGTGGCTGCCCCCTTCATTGGGGTCATCTTCCTGATGTCTTCTCGAAGCACTCCGGGAAGTTTTGGTTGGTAGCCGTAGCGTACCTGCTGAAGGGGTGAATAGGCCATATGCAACTCCTTTGGTCTGGTTGAATGCAGGTAGTATATTGAAAATGAATCTCTTCTTCAACTCGCTTCGCATTGACATCCCCATATGATTGGTCCATTATTGCAGATATGAACGTGCATACCCTTATTCCCGCGGTCCAGCAGTACCCATGGGGTTCTCCGGTTCATATTCCCCGGCTCCTCGGGCTGGAGAATCCGGAACAAACCCCTTACGCTGAACTCTGGATGGGTACGCACCCGGGCGGCATGAGCATGGTTGAACTTGGCGGTGTGCGCAAGTCCCTGCGTGCCTGCATAGAGGATGATCCCGGGTACTGGATCGGCATGGGGGATGATATCTCCTTTCTTTTCAAGCTGCTCGCAGCTGCTGCACCGCTTTCCATCCAGTGTCATCCCGATGCCGGGCAGGCGCGCAGGGGATTCGCCCGGGAGGAGCAGGAGGGCATACCCAGGGATGCGCCAAACCGTACCTACCGGGATGCACAACATAAACCTGAGATTCTCTGCGCCCTCTCTCCCTTCAGGGCTATGTGCGGCCTGCGCAGTGATGCGGAACTTCATAAGCTGGCTTCTCCGTTTCCTATGCTCAGGGACCTTGCCCGTGACGGATGCGTCTCATTTGTCCGCCGGCTTTTCTGTTCCCCGAAGGGCTTCAGGCAGCGTCTGCTCCAGGAATTCGTGCAGCTGTTGTCGGTCATAGAGGATGATGATCACGGCATCTACGCCCTTGCACGGGAATTCAGCCAGCGCTTTGGACTGGATATCGGCATTGCTTCCCCGATCTATCTCCAGGTGCTGGACCTCTCCCCCGGCGAGGCAATTTTCCTTTCCCCGGGAAACCTTCATGCGTACATTTCAGGGTTTGCCGTGGAGCTTATGGCAAACTCCGATAACGTAATCCGGGGTGGGCTGACCAAGAAGCACATAGATGTCAGGGAACTGCTGGAGGTCTTCTCCATAGACCAGCAGCCGGTTGTCCCTTTTACCGCGTGCCGATCAGCTGGTGATCCGCGTCCCGCTTTCCCTGCGGCGGCGGATGATTTCCTGCTTCGCGAATGTGCCGAAGGCAGATGGACTATAGAGAGGGCCGATTATCTGGAAATCGGTATTGTGATTTCCGGGGAGACGATGATTTCCTGGGAAGGGGGCAGGCGAGTGTACCAGGCAAACAGGGGGCAGTCCTTCGTGATTCCCGCCTGTATAGGCCGGTACAGTATTGAGAGCACAGGTCAGCTCTACCTGGCATCGCAGGGGGTCAGTCAGTGACAATCTGGGTGGATGGTGACGGTTGCCCGAAGCGGATCCGGGAGATTGCCTGTAAAGCAGGGATACAAAGAGGTGTCAGTGTGCGGATTGCAGCTGACCGGAAGGTTGACATACCCCGCCACGAACTGGTTTCACTGGAGCTGGTGGAGATACAAGAAGGGAGCAGCGATGCGTACATTGCATCAAGGGTCATGCCGGGTGACCTGGTGATCACCCGGGATGTCAGGCTGATGGAAGAGGTCATCCGAAAGGGTGCATGGTGCATCGATGATTCCGGGAAGACCTACACTAGTGAGAATATCAGGGAGCGGCTCTCGCTGCTCCAGTTCATGGAAGGGGTTCGTGAAGCGGAACCCCACGGTATAGGACGGAGAAAAAAGCGGCACGGCGGAAGCTCCTCAGCATTTGCCCGGGCTCTTGAACAGGTGCTGAAATAAGTTCGCCGGCCGTACGCATAAGGGGGAAGGTATGGATTATGTACAGATCGTCAAAAGTCGTGTGAGTGTGAGGAACTACGACCCTGATCGGAAGATACCCAGGGATGTGCTCAAGCGGATTCTCGAAGCGGGAAGGCTTGCACCGTCAGCAGCAAACCGTCAGCCGTGGCGGTTTTTCGTCATTACGTCAAAGGATATGCTCGACCAGGTGAAGCAGAGCTACGAAGCTCCTTGGTTTCAGGACGCACCGGCTGTATTGGCGGTGGCCGGAAGAAGGGCAGATGCCTGGACACGAAAGCATGACGGGTACAACTCTCTTGAG
Organism: Spirochaetia bacterium; assembly: GCA_007128345.1. GTDB lineage: Bacteria > Spirochaetota > Spirochaetia > PWKH01 > PWKH01 > SKXS01. The sequence goes on along the minus strand of SKXS01000024.1, from coordinate 3,315 downwards.
ACCGATCTCACCATCGCTATGGATCACATGATCCTCTGCGCTGACAGCGAAGGGGTTGGCACCTGCTGGATTGCCGCATTTGACCCGAACCTACTCACAAGCGCCCTTTCGCTGGGTACGGATGAGGAGGTCTTCGCGATCACTCCCCTGGGCTACCCGAGGGACGGGTATGAGAAACAGACGGAGAAGCACCGGAAGGCCCTTGAAGAGCTGGTCACCTTCCTCTAGCATACTGGTGTGCGGAACAAACTGATGTGATTATCTGCTGTAATTGACTCTGCTCAATGTACTTCTGATGACGGGATCTGTGCGTCTTTGAGGAATCCCCATGCAGCAAATGCATATGCGTCAGTATAGGATGCAAGGGCCATTGCAGATCAGCTGAATATGCTTAGTAGTGCCTGCAGTCTTCCCTGTCAGCATCGGACAGGAGTTTCTCCGCTGTTTATCTCCTGTGAAAAAATGTATACAAATGTCGCTTCATAGGTGAATCAAATATTCCGCATCCCCCAATACCTATTGCATGAACTCAATAATCATCGGTAAATCAAATCTGCTGAGGGAAGGGGTCATGCACCTCTTTGAAGGTGAATGCAACTGTGCAGTGGTCTGTGCCTACGAAGAACTTGATATCCTTCGGGGCAGCATACCCATGCCAGGGATTGATGTCTACTGCATCGAGGCTGAGCTGGTGGAGCGAGACCAGTGCGTATCCTGGATGCTCATGCGCCTGACTGCTGAAGCCCATGTGCTGGCCTACGGATCTCCCCGTACTCTTGAACGGCGGACGAAACTTGTGCTGCTCTCGCTGGGCATCACACGGATCATTGACTGCACGGAGGAGTATGCCCGGATGATCACATCAGTGAGGGAGTTCCTTGAGCCCTGCCGCTGTGAATGCAGGGAATTGGAGCCCAAGGGATTATCATATCCCCGTGAGCGGACGGAAGCGAAGAATTATGTCAGGCAGCTGACCGTCCGCGAGCGGGAGGTCCTGGGACTCATCAGCCGGGGCGAAACCACCAAGTCCATCGCTTACGAGCTGAAGCTCTCCCATCATACCGTAGAATCCTACAGAAAACAGATATCCCGGAAGACCGGAGCCTGCTCCATCGCCGAGATGACGAGGCTGGCGCTGCAGTCGGGCATTACGTTCCTCTGGGAGTAAATACAATCGTTACGGAGGTGCGCTATGAAACAGATGGTGACGGTCGTCCTGGTTCTGCTGATTTCAGCACAGGGCGTATGGGCACATGGGGGACTCTTTGATTCAGTACCCGGCGAACAGATGACTGAGTGCGAGATGGAGGATGCCGAAGGTGACGGGGTGTTTAAGGCTCTTCTGGGAGGCGCCATTTTTGGCAGCCTGACCTACCTGGCGGACTGCCTGGGCAGAAACATTACCCCAACCTGGGAGGGCACGATGAAATCCGCCGCGATAGGCGCTGTGGCTGCAGTAAGCCCTGCAGCGGGCGCCCTGGCAGGACTGGGGGTGGTGGCAGGGACATCCTTCAGGATCGGATCGTACTATATCCGCTATGGACACTGAGGACGGGTATCCCTGATGAGCAGATTTCTTATCTACGCGCTGTGGTTTGGATTTCTCATGGCATCTCTTGCTGCTCTGCGTGTATGGAGGAAGGAGAGTGTGCACAGCAGTGATGTGCTTCTCTGCGGAGCAGCTGCGGTTGCCTCAGCGGTGATACACCTGACAGCCGCTGCTGGAGTCATTGATCCATTCATGCATGAGATGGTTGTATACCTTGTGGTGCTCTATACGATGTGCATACCCGTCACTGCCAGGACGGCGTACATCGTATGGCGTTCCTTCATTGAGGAGAGATGAGGGCGGTTTGGGATCCCCATCGCGGGATCCCGTTAAAATTCAGCGCTTCCTACAGCCCTGGGGAAGGGGATCACGTCCCGGATGTTCTGCATGCCCGTCACATACTGCACGGCGCGTTCAAACCCCAGGCCGAAACCGGCATGGGGTACCGTTCCGTATCGCCGAAGGTCCAGGTACCACCAGTAATCTTTCGGATCAAGTCCCGACTCCAGGATACGCCGGGTAAGCACGTCATAGCGGTACTCACGTTCGCTGCCCCCGATGATCTCACCCAGCCTGGGCACCAGCACATCCATGGCGCGGACGGTCTTTTCGTCGTCGTTGAGCAGCATGTAGAACGCCTTGATTTCCCTGGGATAGTCGGTGACGATCACCGGTCCTCTGCACACCTGTTCAGTGAGGTACTTCTCATGTTCCGACTGGAGGTCTGCCCCCCAGCTGACTGGATACTCAAAGGAAACCGGGGCGGCGGTGAGTTCCTTCACCGCATCCGTGTAGGTCATCCGGGTGAAGACCCCCTCGGCAACTGAGCTGAGGGAATCGATGACTCCCTTCTGGATCCACTGATTGAAAAACTCCATATCCTCCCTGCATGTCTCCAGTACGTGGGAGAAGACATACTTGAGAAAGGATTCTGCGACCTCCATGTTTCCCTCCAAGGTACAGAAGGCCATCTCAGGTTCAATCATCCAGAATTCTGAGAGGTGACGGCTGGTGTTGGAGTTCTCAGCCCGGAAGGTAGGCCCGAAGGTGTATACGTTGGTCATAGCCAGGGCGTAAATTTCCGCCTCCAACTGCCCGCTGACCGTGAGGTTTGCAGGCTTCTGGAAAAAGTCTCTTGAGTAGTCTGGTGAGCCCTCCCGCATGGGGACCTGGTTCAGGGGCAGGGTGGTAACCTGGAACATCTCGCCGGCGCCCTCGCAGTCTGAAGTGGTGATGATGGGCGTGTGGATATACAGGAAATCACGCTCCTGGAAAAAGGTGTGCACAGCCCTGCTCATGGCGTTGCGGACCCTGGCAACAGCACCGATGGTGTTAGTGCGGGGACGCAGGTGGGCAATCTCCCTGAGGAATTCAAAGCTGTGGCGCTTCTTCTGCAGGGGATAGCTTTCAGGAGGAGCCTCACCGATGAGCTCAATGGTGTCAGCGTGCAGTTCCACTTTCTGGTTCTTCCCCGGTGATTCAGCCAGCCTGCCGGTGCAGGAGACGCTGGCGCCTGTGGAAACCCGGTTCAGCGTATCGGTTACCTCCCTGGAATTCCGGTCGATGATGACCTGGAGGCTCTTAAGGCACGAACCGTCATTCACTTCCAGGAAGGTGACGTGCTTCGTATCCCGCTTGGTGCGCACCCATCCCTGTGCGGTTACTGGAATTTCCGCGGGTTCCCTGTTCAGCAGCTCTCGGATTCTTTCGATCATGGTATGGCTCCTCGTATGTCCACGCTTGGTGATTAAGAGATACCACGGAAG
>SKXS01000021.1 GCA_007128345.1 Spirochaetia bacterium | reverse complement strand
GAACTTGCCCCCCGCGTGGAGCTTAGTCATGACTATTTCCAGCGCACTCATCTGCTCCGTGGGATGGATATCAACGGGTATCCCCCGCCCGTCATCAGTGACGCGTATGATATTTTCCTGTTCAATGACGACTTCTATGGAAGAACACTGTCCAACCAGCGCTTCATCGATGCTGTTGTCAACTACTTCATATACCAGATGGTGAAGCCCGTCAGCACCGGTAGACCCGATATACATACCGGGCCTCTTCCTGACTGCTTCCAGTCCTTTGAGTACCTGAATATCTTGAGCTGAATATTTTGTCTGCATTCTAAGGTTACCTGCTTTAGATAAGACATTACACGTGTGTTATCTAGGTAATTATACAGATTACGGAGTAAAAAGTAAAGGAACGAAACCATATAGGCTGTTATTGTAAATATTCGGTGGCTGTATTAGAATATCCCTCATGGACGCACAGGACTGGAACTACGAACCCTTCTGGAATGAAGTGCAGCAGCAGATTCAAACACAGCTCTCAAACCAGGAATATATGATGTGGTTTGGGAACCTCATCTATGACTCATCACACAAAGAGAAGATCATCCTCTCGGTTCCATCCGCCTTTTACCGCGACCAGGTCATCAAGCGCTATTTATCGGTGATAAAAGGACACTTGGACGATCTGACCGGCTGCTCCATGGACATTGAGTTCACCATCAGAAAAAAACAATCATCAGCTCCTGCCAGAACTGCCGGAGAACAGATCCAATCTGTTGCTGATACGCAGGCTCGTCCAAAAGCACCTGCTTCAGAATTCAACCTCAGCTATACGTTCGACTCCTTCGTTATAGGGGATAACAATTCATTTGCCTACAATGCTTCCCTTGCCATTGCAAAAAACCCGGGCACCAGCTACAACCCCTGCCTGATATACGGAGGCGTCGGCCTGGGAAAAACCCACTTGGTCCAGTCAATCGCCAACCATATCCGCGCTCACTCCCCGGAACTGAAAATAGCTTATGTGACGGCTGAAACCTTTACAAACGAGTTCATCCAGACTATCGGTGAAGGGAAGAACCAGTTGTTCAAGAATAAGTACAGGAAAGTTGACGTTCTTCTGATCGATGATATCCATTTTCTGCAGAAGAAAACCCAGACCCAGGAGGAGCTGTTTCATACCTTCAATGCTCTCTACGATTCCAATAAGCAGATGGTATTCACCTGTGACCGACCGGTATCGGAGCTCAAGGAACTCACCGCCAGATTGCGCAGCAGATTTGAACGGGGACTAAATGTAGACCTGCTTCCCCCTGACTATGAAACAAGGATTGCCATACTTAAAAAGAAATGTGAGATTCAGCAGTTCTCCATAAGCAATGACGTGCTTGAATTCATAAGCAGAACCGTGAACACCAATGTGCGCGATCTTGAGGCATCCCTGACCAAGCTTATTGCATATTCCAGACTGCTGGGAAAGGACATCACTCCCCAGATAGCCATGGAGCAGTTGAAGGACTCCTACTCAGTCAGCAGAGAACAGAGTTACACGATTGAGTCAATCCAAAAGGTAGTAGCTGAATATTTCAATCTTTCGCATATAGATCTTAAAGGTAAAAAGAGGACAAAAGCAGTCGCTTTCCCCCGTCAGGTAGCAATGTTCATCTCCCGGAAAATGACTGACTTGTCCACCACGGAAATCGGGTATGAATTTGGCGGCAGGGACCACACTACCGTTATGCACGCATGTCAGCGTGTAGACTCCCGCATACAGGCAGATCCTACCATGGACAGCATCATCCAGCGGCTCATGAGGCAGATTAAGGAATATAGGAAAAGCTCTCGTTAAAACCGCATGTGGATACTATGGTGAAGGGCTGTGAATAAGTGATGTATCTCTTGTTGATACATTATTTCCTGTGGTACACTGTGGATTGATTGTGGATAACCTCACTCTGGTTTTCAACAGGGTAATATGGTTTCAGCTGGTAGCAGTACAAGGAATTACATGATTCATCCACGTTATGCACAACCCCTACTGCTACTACTACTGATTTATATTAATATAATATAACAGGAGCAGTATATGAAATTCATTTGCGAAAGAGAGTCAATCATCAAAGAGATATCCATCTCCCATGAAATCATATCTGAACGGAATACCCTGTCAATTCTGTCAAATGTGCTCCTGGAAAATACAGATAATACTCTCTCAATTCGTGCGACGGACCTGAAGGTAAGTTTTGTCAGCAGAATTCCCGTTGAAACTGTCACTCCCGGGAGCACCACCGTGCTGTGCGACAAACTGCTGGGAGTTCTCAGATCCCTGCCAGAAGGAGAAATTTCCTTTGATGTGCAGGAAGACCGCATGGTAATTTCTCCCGTCAGGCAGAAGAAGATAAATTTCAGGCTCCGCTGCATCGATGCGCGAGACTATCCGGAATTCAAATCCCCCGGAAAAGAATCCTTCACGATAGCACAGAAAACCTTCGTGGAAATGATAGATCAGACAATATTTGCCGTATCGGACGATGAAACGCGCTATTATATGAACGGCGTATATATGGAACCAAGTGAGCAGGGCATGACTATGGTATCCACCGACGGACGCCGGCTCTCTTACATCAGCCGTAATGTAGAGAGAGGGGTACCCGTATTCCAGCCGATTATTATCCCTACGAAATTCCTCAATCTCATACGCAAGCTTTCCAGCAAAGAGGGGGAGATATCACTGGGCATATCGGACAGCTATTTGTTTGCTGAATTCGATGCACATCACCTCTCATCAACCCTTATTGAGGGACAATTTCCGAATTACCGCAGAGTAATCCCTGATGAGCATGAGTTCTCCTGTGTAATGTCGACTAAGGATATAAATGAAGCGCTTAAGCGGGTTTCGCTGCTCATAGACCATCATTCGAAAAAGCTTTTCATGGACATTAATGCGGACAGCATTGTTTTTTCCTCGGAAGAGAGTGAGATTGGTAACGCTAAGGAAGAAATATCCTGCAGCTACACTGGTGAACCAGTACGCATGTACATGAATTTTTCCTACCTTATGAGTCCTGTGAGGGTCATGGAGAGCGAACAGGTATCCATTAACTTTACCGATCCTGCCAAGGCGGTTACAGTCAGACCTGTTCCTGAAATTGACTATTTTCACGTAATCATGCCCATGCAGAGCTGATATGAGATTTGTATCGCTGCAGCATTCAGGTTTCAGAAACCTTGTTTCCGCAACACTCTCCCTAGATGCTACGCACGTCATATTTCTTGGTGAGAACGGTCAGGGAAAAACCAACCTGCTGGAAGCGCTCTACATGGTTTCCTATGGAACTTCATTCAGGACACGCCGGACCCGTCATATGATACACTTTTCTGAGGATCGTGCTGCACTTACTGTGTGTGCAGTTGATGGTGAGCAGACCTATACAGTGAAAGTTGCTATTGAAGCGGGGAGTGTGAGGATGTTTCTGGACGGAAAGGAGGTGCGCGACAGGAAGGAGGTCATTCGGCTCTTTCCGGTTATTGTCTTCAGTCATGAAGACATTCAAGTTGTCTCGGGGCCGCCTGAAGACAGAAGAAGATTCTTTGACCAGACCCTGTGCCTGTATGACCAGCTCTACCTGGATGATCTGCGCAGATACTATCGGGTGCTCAGACAGCGTAACCAGGCGGTGAAGGACCAGGATGAAAGGCTCCTATCGGTGTACGATATACAGCTTGCCGATATAGGCATCACCGTATGCAGGCGAAGGGAGGAGGTTGTTGAAGCATTCAATGGGCTCTTTCCCGGCCTGTATGCTTCGGTGTCAGGAATGGATGAATCGCTGCATATCCGCTACCGGCCTTCCTGGGAAACACGAAATACCCGTGAAGAGGTATGCAGACATCTGCATGCAGGAAGGGATCGTGACAGAGTTTTCCAGACTACAACTTCAGGGCCGCACCGGGACCGGTTTTTTTTCATTGCACGGGGTAAGCAGTTTACCGATACCGCATCCACTGGGCAGCAGCGTCTGGTTTCCCTTGTGCTGCGTTCAGCTCAAGCCGCTTTCTACCGGGAGCGGACCAAACGGCTTCCGGTGCTGCTGCTTGATGACGTCCTGCTTGAGCTTGATCCGGGGAGAAGAAAGCGGTTTTTAGCAAGCCTCACCGGATATGACCAGGCAATTTTTACGTTCCTCCCGGATGAAGAATACGGCATACGCAGTCTCAGCGACGAGAGCATTACTTACCGGGTTGCCCAAGGAGCATTCCATGAAACGTTCATCACAGATCATTGACGAACTGTTTTCAGACCTCCACGTGGAAGAGGAGGCAGGATATATCTCGCTCTTTCGCCAGTGGGAAGTCATTGCGGGAACCGACATCGCGTCACATACCAGGATCAAGGATATTGAGGGATGCACTCTCATCATCCAGTCGGATCATCCTGCCTGGTCCCACCTTGTAACCATGAACCGGGAAGGAATTATCAGGAAGATCAGGAAAGCTTACCCCGCTCTTGGTATCAACACCCTCAGGGTAGTTTTGGGTTGACACACCAAGGGATGAATCGGTATACTGCCTCACCCGGTATTCCCGGATATCGAAGAGAGAAATAATCCGCGTAAGCGTGCAGATAAGGAGATAATCTTCCATGAAAAGGACGTATCAACCGAGCAGAGTAAAAAGAAACCGAAAATTCGGATTTAGGGCGAGGATGAAGACCAAGGGAGGGCGCCTGGTTCTAGCTCGGAGAAGAAGAAAGGGCAGGAAAAAACTTTCCGCTTCTCATGAAAAGAAACCTTACTAGAAGAGAACGTCTGAAAAGATCGTCTGACATAAGCCGTGTGTTTGCAGGGAGACAGTCAGTCTCCTGTTTTGGAGCAAAGCTGCTGTATGCCGAAAATTCACATGAATACAACAGAATTGTATGCATTCCCGTCCGTAAGTATGGAAATGCGGTGAAGAGAAACCGAGTGAAGCGACATATAAAGGAATTGTACCGACAAGAGAAGCCCCTGCTTAAAACTGGCTTTGATCTGGTGTTTGTAATCTATCCAGGAATGGAGTATGATTATTGGAAACGTAAGCAACAGATGCATGCACTGCTGCAGAAAGCCGACCTCTATGTATAATCATATGTCTCGTCATGCATGCGAAAGCATTGACATGAATCTGTTCCATGTACTCCACAGGGCAGGTATCGGGAAGAGCTGGTAGCCTACAGAAGTCAGACGGTCCACGCGCACGGTTCCGCACAAGGAGCGAGCAATGGATCGTAATACGTTACTTGCAGTTGTACTCTCAGCAATCGTAATCACGGTTGGTCTGAGCATACAAAGTATATTTTTCTCACCTGAACCCGTGGAAACTCCACGCACGGAAGTTGCAGCTCCGATCCCGGAAACTCCTGAAGAAGCTCCAGCACCGTTCCGTCCTGAAACTGTCGAAGGGTTTACCCTGACAGCTCTGGGAGACGATCCCCCAAAACAAACGGTTACCGTTGATAACGGTGTCTTTACGGCTGCCTTCTCCACAGCAGGCGCGTTCATGCAGAGTCTCAAGCTCAATGAGCACCTCGATCAGGGCGTTCCTGTAGAGGCAATCTTCTCGGGACCTAATGATCCGGGAGCTTTCCTGTTGTATCTCGGCAATCAGTATGAGGCTCCTGTCACGGACACCTTCCATGTCCGCAGAGTAGATAACCTGACAGTGGAATTCTACCGAGACTTCAGCTATATTGACCAAACAGGCGAAGTTAGCCCTGACCATTTCACGATAACCAAGCGATTTACCTTCAAACCTCAGGATTATCTGTTTGAGATGCGCATACATATAAGAAACAGCGTGCGTACTGCGTTGCCCCTGGACTTTGCGGGTTTTGCATATACAACCGGATTTGAGCCCCAAGTGGGACCGACATTTGACGAACTGGACAACCGCTACGAGTACCGCCGGTTCTATACCTATGCGGGGGGTAAAAAGGATTCTGTACGGATACGCAACGGCATCTACAGTACGGATGATTTTCTTGCCTGGACCTCTCTGGCTGGAAAGTACTTCACTGTCATTGGTATACCCGACACAACCCGTTACCAGACCATCCTGCTGGAAGGCACTGCTGAAGGCATACCCAGTACGTCCAGGCTTCTCTACAGCAGGCCTGCACCGAGGAGTTCTGAGATAACCGATGTCTTCCGTTTCTACATCGGTCCGCAGCAGAGGAGCGCACTGACCATCTACAACCGGACTACCGACAATGAGTGGGGTCTGAGGGATATGAACCTTGAGGAAGCCATGGATGCCAGCACCTGGTTCGGCTGGCTTGAGAATATCCTGAAATTTTTCCTTGATTTGTTCTACCGGCTTGTCCCGAACTATGGAGTTGCGATCATCCTGCTTACCCTGCTGATCAAGGTGGTGCTCTACCCGATAACCAGGAAGAGCTTCCAGTCAACCGCGAAGATGCAGGCCCTCAATCCGAAGATGCAGGAGATCAGGACAAAGCACAAGGACAACCCGAAGAAGATGAACCAGGAAGTCGCTGAGCTCTACAAGCGTGAAGGGGTCAATCCGCTGGGAGCGGGGTGTCTTCCCATGCTTCTTCAGTTTCCAATTTTCATTGCGCTCTACGGATTATTAAACAAGCATTTTGAGCTGCGTGGAGCGGTCTTCATTCCGGGATGGATTACCGATCTGTCCCAGCCGGACACTATTTTCAGTTTTGCGCCCGCACAGATACCGATAGTTGGGTGGAGCGACATCAGACTGCTTCCCATCATCTATCTGGGAACCATGATCCTTTCGTTCAAATTTACCACCCAGTCGACTGCAGCGTCCGGTCCTAGCCAGATGAACATGAAGTTCATGACCTACGGTATGCCGGTAGTTCTTTTCTTTGTGCTCTACAGCGCTCCCTCCGGGCTGCTGCTCTACTGGACAGTCATGAACCTGGTTTCCACGGTTCAGCAGCGCTATATTACCCAGAAGAGCAAGCATAAGACTGAAACAGCTGAATCGGCTCCATCAAATGCTGCGAAAATCGCAGCGAAGGGATCCGAAAAGCTCTCTGCGGCATTCAGCAAAGGCGGCGGCAAGAAGAAGAAAAAGAAAAAATAGACCCGAATTAAGGGAGAACATACCATGATAAAGGAATTTGAAGGCCGTAATGAACAAGAGGCTATAGACCGGGCTGTGGAGGAACTGAATCTGAAGCGGGAGGATTTCAATGTGGAAATCCTTGATGCAGGGTCCAAGTGGGGTTTATTCAAGAAAAGCAGTGTAAAAATTCGAATCCATGTAAATGAACCGAATATTGATGCTTCACATAAACCGGCAAGAGATGAATTTGAGAAAAAGGTAACCGAGTATGTGAAGACTATTCTGAGTAAAATGGGGTATCCTGCAGAGGTACATATCGCATACCGCAGGGATAACAAGATCGGGCTGACGATCATATCAGATCATTCAGGAATCATCATCGGCAAGAAGGGTAAAAATCTTGACGCGCTTCAACTGCTGGTGAATGTGTATGCAGGTCTGCTTGATGATTCAAAGCGAGTGATCATAGATGCGGAAAACTACCGGATCAGGCATGAAGAGCACCTCATCAAGACTGCATACAAGAGTGCTGAATATGTAAAGAAGTATAAACGGTCCAAGCTCCTTGAACCGATGAATCCCTTTGAACGCAGGCTGATACATACAGCCCTCAATGATATCATCGATGTGGAGACCAAAAGCGAAGGAGAGGGACTGTATAAGCAGATCAGGATTTCTTACAAAGGCGGAGGCCGACGGCAGTGAAACCCTGTGAGGTGAGCACGGTATCCATCCATCAATCGGAACGCCGGGCAAGCCGATGAACTGCTTATGAGGAGGGAACTGATGAGTATGGAGCATTCCTTGCTGTTTACATCGGAGTCTGTCAGTGAAGGACATCCTGACAAGCTGTGCGACCAAATATCTGACGCGGTGCTTGACGCCTGCCTTGCAGATGACCAGCATGCACGGGTTGCATGCGAAACCTTTGCCACTACGGGTATGGTGCTCGTTGGCGGCGAAATAACCACGACAACCTATGTATCTCTTCCCGATCTGGTGCGGGAAGTAGTAAAGGGTGTAGGGTATACCGATCCTGTATTTGGGTTGGATTATGAATCCATGGCCGTTTTGAGCACAATTGACCAGCAGTCTCCCGACATTGCCATGGGGGTAGACGAGAACGAACAGAAGCATAAACCCCTAGGCGCAGGTGACCAGGGAATGATGTTCGGGTTTGCCTGCAGGGAAACTCCTGAGCTCATGCCGGCTCCAATCATGTTCAGCCACAAGCTCATGATGCGTTCTGCTGAAATGAGAAAAACCAGAAAGATTCCCTGGCTCCGCCCTGACGCAAAGAGCCAGGTGACCATAGAATATCTGCAGGGTAAGGTCAAGCGTATCCATACCGTAGTTTTGTCTCAGCAGCATAACCCTGAGGTCTCCCGAAGTCAGTTGGAAGAGGCGGTGCGCGAAGAAATTATAAACCCGATACTTGAGCCCACCGGATTGATTGACCGGGATACGAAGTACTTCATTAATCCCACCGGCAGGTTTGTCAGGGGAGGTCCGCATGCCGATACGGGCCTGACAGGACGGAAGATAGTTGTAGATACCTACGGAGGAATGGGACGCCACGGGGGGGGCGCCTTCAGCGGAAAGGATCCCTCTAAGGTGGACCGGTCAGCGGCGTACATGGCCAGGTACCTGGCGAAAAACCTTGTTGCATCCGGGGTCTGTACACGGTGTGAAGTACAGCTTTCCTACGCAATTGGTGTAGCGGAGCCTATATCGGTTATGGTTGATACCTTCTCAACCGGGCTGGTGCCTGACTGGCGTATAGCTGAAACTGTAGTGCGGGAGTTTGATCTCACTCCGGGAGCCATCATACGGTCCCTTCATCTGCTTCATCCCATGTACCGCAGAACTGCAGCCTACGGGCATTTCGGCAGGGATATATTCACTTGGGAGAAAACTGACAAAGCGGACTACCTCAAACGGGTGATGACAGGCTAGTTCCAAGTCTCTTTTTCGAGCATCTTCTTGATTTTCTCCAGTGAATCTAAGGAAAACTGAGCCCCATGCTCCTCTATGATCTGCGAAGCAAGATAAGAGGCAATTCTTCCGCACACTCCCAACGTGAACCCATGCATCAGGCTGTAGAGAAACCCCGACGCATAGATGTCGCCTGCACCTGTAGTGTCAACGGGGGTGCATGGATATGCCGGGATGCGGAGTATCTTGTCTTCGCTTGCGATGTATGATCCATTTCTTCCCGCTTTCACCACGCCGATACGGCAGCGCCTTCCCAGACTTTTTGCACACTCATAAGGATCGTACCGGTCAAAGAGGATACGCGCTTCTTCACTGTTGGCAAACACGACATCAGCATGATCGGTGATGATGCTCAGAAATGCCTCCCGATTTCTGCTGACCGCAAACGGATCGGCTATGTCAAAGGATATGCGGGTTCCGCTCCTATGCGCTATCGACATGCCCTTCATAATTGCCTGCTTCTGGTTTTCTGTGTCCCACATGTAGCCTGTGAAATGGAATAGATCAGAGCCGGCAAGCGTTGCTTCATCTACATCCTCCGGGGAAAAGTACCTGTTTGCTCCAAGATAGGTGTTCATAGTACGCTCGCAGTCAGGTGTGACCAGGATAATACTTGAACCGGTGGGAGCATCAAAGCTCTTCAGCGCATCAGAAACCTTCAGTGACTGAAGATTTTTACGGTAGATGGAGCCGAACCGGTCATTACCCACCATTCCTGCAATTGCCGAAGGAATACCGCACGCAGACAGGGTTATCATAGTGTTGGGGCAGGAACCTCCGCATCGATACGAAACAGGCTTGCCGTCAATGAAGTCGAGCAGTTCCATCCTTCGATCACTGCTGATGAGGTGCATGGTGCCCTTATGGAGACCCAGAAGGCTGAGATCATGGTCCTCAACATCTACCAGAATATCTATGAGGGGATTGCCGATTCCGTATACGCGGGGCTGATGAGGGTCCATGGTATTCACCCGCCAGCCTTCATGTCATTGACAGCCTGCTGCATGCGTTTGCGCACATCGGCTGACAGAGAACGTATGGCAGACTTTTTCCTGCTCCCCGCCGCCTCCCATACTTCAACAGCATCAATAGGTTCGAGAAACTGGACGGTAAGGCGGGGAAACCAGAATTTTCTCTGCTGAAAGGAAGTTACCATCGGGATAACGGGAATGCTGCACTCAGCGGCAACTACGAAAGCCCCAGGCTTAAAGGGACGCAGGTCAATGCTTTTACGGATCATTTCCCCTTCAGGAAATATGTGGATAAAACGTCTGTGTCCGCTTGATGCAACTTCCCGAAGATACGGCAGGATAGACCAGGGATGCGAGTCGGGAATGGGAATGCCACCGAGTAGGCGGATGAGCATGATGAAAGGCCTGCTGCTCTCAACAAAGGTCTTCTCCAGACCGGTGAAGCAGAGACGAACAGGAGAGACTGCATACGCTGCAAAACCCGGATCAAGGTAGTGGCAGTGATTTGATATAATGACCGCATTACGTATACCCTGGAGATGTTCCTTACCTCTGACCCGGATGGAATAGAGCAGGGGGAATACAAGGTGGAGGAGGCCAAGCACATCATAGTACATGAGGAAGGAAAAGAAGCGGAACCAGGGAGAACGGGGCACGATAACCGGAATATCTACGCTACGTACCGTTTTTTCCATACTATGCCTCGTCCTGAAAGCAGCAGCGCGGAACCGTAGAAAATCATGATCACAGGTAAAAAAAGCATGAGGATCCCAAACAGCGCAGCTGCAGGGGGATAGCGTAGGTAGAGGACCACGATTGCCCAGGAAAGTGAGACGGCCAGCAATCCGAAGACAAGGGGGAGTATTACGACTCCTTGGAGGAGAAACCAGAGGCATGCCAATACAGGATAGATGATCAGGCAGCAGAAAAGTACAGCCGATGAAATCAGCAAGCTTGTTCTGCAGTCAAAAAAATCAACAATGCTCCGGGTGATACCTGCAAATGCTTGTGCGGGGGTTGAAAACATCCTGCACTGCACTGTTTTATGCACTTCAATAAACCGAATACGATATCCCATGGAGAGTAGGTTGCGGGCAAGGTGTATGTCATCAGTAACTCTGCTGCGGATGCGCTCATACCCTCCTGAAGCAAAATAGGCATTCTTAGTGATGCATATGTACTGACCAATAGCAAAGGCAAAGAGAGGTATTCTCGTGAAGCGAGATAATACCAGAGGAAACAGGAACGCAGTATTGAAATGCATAACTGATACGATGATCTGGGTAATGAATCCAGGCCCTGCCTGCAAAGGGTATCCGGACACCATGTCAGCACCGCGACTAATCAAGTTCGCTGCACCCAGCGAGATACTCTCCTTGCTGTGGACGGTATCGGCATCAGTAAAGAGAAAGATCTCGCCTGATGCATGCTGGGCCAGCTGATGGAGCGCGTAGGATTTGCCGTTCCATCCTTCAGGCAGGGAGTTCCCCTTGAATGCGCGTATATTCGGGTGCTTCTGTGCATACTGGGATATGATCTCCCAGGTACTGTCTGATGACTGATCATCAATTACCAGAATCTCATAGTCCAGGTATGTCTGATCGACCAGTGAATCCAGACAATTACTGATTGAATGCTCTTCGTCCCGTGCAGGTATCATCACAGACACCCGAGGACCGTCGGTCAGCCCTGTTTTTCCTGTCTGAAATCGGATGGTCAGGATATTAGCTGCCGAAAGGATGAGTACATAGAGGGAGAAGGCTGTAAAGATGCTGAAGATTATGAGACTGAGCATGGTGGCAAAAGGCTATACCAGATACCTGCAATGGTCAATAAGTATTATCCCTGTACTTCCAGGGACGGAGGAAGTTTATTGACTCAGTTCATCACGCATGCTGGTGATGTACGGATTGTACGGATAGATGCGCAGGGCTGCTTCCAGCCAGGAGGCCGCTTCTGCAGGCATCCCTATATCTTTTAATGCAATACCGATTCCTGAATAAATGGTAAACAGGGATACAGGATCGGCATAGAATCCCGCTGCTTCTTGTCTCTGAAATACATCGAGTGCCGATATAAAGAACTGGTACGCTGATCGGGGGCTTCCCCCATAAATACCGGGGGTATAGAGCGCTTCGTTGCCTAGAAGGATAAGTACATCCAGATTGGCGTCATCAGCTCGACGTGCCTGAGCAGCCAGACGGTTTGCCGCCCTCCCGTGGGTGAGCAGATATCTCAGGGGACGGAGGAGAAAGAGAGATCCGCGTATCTCTGAAGCCAGCGCATACAGTTCTGGAGCCTCCTGGGATTTCATCATATGCTCCACGGAAGCCAGTGCTTTACGAAGGTGCTCCTCGCCGAAGTCCGGATCGTACCAGGCGGTATCATCTGATATAAAGTGCCTGCCGTAGATCATGGTAATTCGCGCTGTGAGAAAATTTTTGTAAAACTCAGTGTGTGCCTGGCTGTTTACCACTTCTTTTACTGCATGGAAGTCCGCATGTATGCGTGCAGGATCTGCGGCATTGTAGATTCCTTCATAAAACCGCTCAAGCTCGCTTTTGACTGACAAGGAGAGATTATTGAGATCTCCTCCGTAGAGGAGCACAG
>SKXS01000185.1 GCA_007128345.1 Spirochaetia bacterium | reverse complement strand
TGCCCCTCATAGATGCCTACAGGAAGGAGACCGAGTCGGGAGGAAAGAATATATGAAGCTGAGTGTTGAAGAATTAAAGAAGAAAGCCGATGAAATCAGGATACTTGTCCTGGAAATGGTCGAAACCGCAGGAGGGGGGCATATCGGCGGATCCCTGTCTGCCATGGATGTCATGACAGCCCTCTATTTCCGTATCATGAACATAGACCCCAAACAGCCTGATAAACCTGACCGCGACTGGTTTATCCTTTCTGCGGGGCACAAAGCCGCCGGATATGTGCCGGTGCTGGCTGAACGGGGATTTTTTGACAAGGATCTGCTCCCTACGTTTAACCAACTGGGCAGCCCGTTCGGGATGCACCCGGATATGCACAAGATTCCCGGCTGTGAAGCCAGCACAGGAAGTCTTGGCCACGGTCTGCCCATTGCCGTGGGAGTTGCCCTTTCGTTGAAGCTGGACAGCAATCCTGCTCGGGTATTCTGTCTAATGGGTGACGGCGAAACCCATGAAGGAACTATTTGGGAAGCCGCCATGGGTGCTTCCCAGTATAAGCTCGACAACCTCATAGGCATAGTGGATTATAATAAGTGCAGCATGGACGGCCCCATAGATCAGGTGGTTTCCCTGGAGCCCATTGAGGATAAGTGGCGCGCCTTCGGTTGGAGAGTAATCAGGATAGACGGTAATGACATGGCCCAGGTAGTAGGAGCCCTTGAGGATGCTTCGGTACCTCAAGGTAAGCCGACAGTGCTCATCGCTGATACACTCAAGGGAAAGGGCTGCCGTGAAATAGAAGGTGATTACCATTGGCATTACGGCGTGCTGGGCAGCGAGAGACTGGATCGGACTGTCCGGGAACTGAAGGGAGGGAGCAATGGCTAGCACAGGATTAAGTTTAGTCGAAATTGAACAGATGTCCGCAAGGGATGCTTTTGGGGAAGCCCTCGCCCAGGCAGGGGAACAGGATGATCGGATAGTCCTCATCGGTGCGGATGCCATAGGATCAACCCGGGCTGCCGCATTCTTGAAAAAGTTCCCTGAAAGAACCTTTAACTTCGGTATTGCTGAACAGGAGATGGTCTCAGTTGCAGCAGGATTTGCGCTTCGCGGAAAAATACCGGTGGCAACCGCCTATGGTTTCCTCATTTCACTGAGGGCGTGTGAGCAAGTGCGGACCGATATCTGCTACCCAAACCTGAACGTGAAGCTCATGGCAACCCATACCGGGCTTTCCATGGCCCCGGCAGGTACGACCCACCATTCAACAGAAGATATTGCCATTATGCGAAGCTTTGCAAATATCACCATTGTTGCGCCCTCTGACGCTCTGGAAACGGTCAAGGCTGTCCAGGCCGTCATTGCGCATCAGGGGCCGGTATACCTGCGGATGGGAAGAGGCTCGCTCTCTTCAGTCTATAGTCAGGACTATGAATTTGTATTAGGCAAGTCAATAGAAATGGTTTCGGGTAACGATGTAACGATCATTGCGTACGGAATCATGGTCAAGGAAGCGGTTGAGGCCGCAGAAGCACTCGCGAAGCAGGGAATAACTGCCCGGGTCATTAACATGCATACCATTAAACCCCTGGATATTGAAGCAGTGCGTAAGGCCGCTGTAGAAACCGGGGCAATTGTCACGGCAGAGGAGCATACGATTATCGGCGGGCTGGGAGAAGCTGTTGCATCAGCGGTGTGCGAATCCGCCCCCGTTCCTGTGATCCGTGTCGGCCTCAGGGATACCTTCAGCGCGTTCGGGGGTGAAGACGACGTGAGGAAACATATGAACCTTACTGCTCAGGAAATTATACGTGCCGTCGGGAAAGCCCTTGCTATGAAACGGGGTGCCTAGCATGCGTTCCGTACGGATTGGACTGGTAGGGTTGGGGTTTGCAAACTTTGAAGCCCGTAACCTCAGAATATTTGAGCGGTCACGGGATGAGCTGAGAGGATTGACAGACCGCTGCGGTGCAGAACTTGCAGTATATCAGGAAGTGGTAGAAACTGCAGAAGAAGCTGAGAAAGCTGTCAGGTACCTGGAGGATCAGAAGATAGATTTTCTCTTAATCCAGGCAAGTTCATTTTCCCTTGGTGATGTGCTCTACCCGCTTCTCGAACTCAAGACCCGGTTCGGTTTCTGGTTTGTGCCTGAACCGAGCTACGATGGAGAACTTCCGCTCAATTCACTTACGGGTTTTAACCTGGTGGTATCCATCTGCAGGAAATATGCAGGCTCGGTGCAGTACAAATGGTTTTTCGGGTGGCCGGGAAACGCATCGTTTGATGAACCCTTAACTGTTACCCTGCAGGCGCTCCGGGCAGTGACCGCGCTGCCTGGAAGCAGGGTAGCACAGATTGGGAGCATCGTGCCTACATTCGACAACTTGGCATACGATTCTGAGGAATTAGCAAAGCGCCTGGGAATTGAAGTGGTGCCCATTGCTGTTGAGGAGCTTTTTGACCGCTGCAGACAGGTATCATCTAAACGAACTAAAGAAATTGTTATACATCTGAAACAGCGCGCTGAACGAGTATTGGTGGATAGCGAGTCTCTTGAAAAGACGGCACGGGTTATCGGTGCTATGGAGATGCTGCGCAAAGAATACCGGCTTGATGCGGCAGCTGTCAAATGCTGGCCCGAGTTCCAAAGCGAGCTTGATATGGCCCCATGCGCAGCCCTGGCTAATGCAAATGACGGCAGCTTTCCTTCCGGATGTGAAGGGGATCTGGTCGGCACGATTAGCATGCTCATTGGGCATATGATAACCGGTAGTGCCCCGACTATGAATGACCCGGTAGCCTATGATGAAGCTTCTGGGGCGATCCAGATGTGGCACTGCGGACCCGGTCCCGCATCATGGGCTGATGAAGCGGGGCAGACCCTTGCGTATCACCATACCCTCAACAGGAGAAGGGATCCTGACCAGGGTCTTGCGGGAGTATCCTCTGATATCAGCTTCAGAAAAGGGCCGGTGACAGTCATGAGAATTGAGGAAAACGGGAAATCGATCTTCACTTTTGAAGCCCAGGTTGTTGAAGGACCGGCTAAGCCCTATCCCGGCAGCGGCGGATGGTTCAGTGAGTTCACCTCCGATAAAAAGCAGGTGTCGATACGGGACATGGTCGAAACGATCAGTGCATACGGCATAGAGCATCACTATCCTGTATGCTTCGGGCATATTGAGCATGTCTACCGGGAATTGGCGTCATGGATGTCCCTTCATGTGCTCCCCTTTAAAACATGGAAGCCGTACAGACAGGGTGAATAGTTTATGACTGGTATGAGGAGATCTGCAATCAAGTTGACAAGATACTGATGACTGAATAAGGGGAGATGTATGAGCAAGCATAAAGTGATTCTTGACTGCGACAATACTATGGGAATGCCGGGATGGGAAGTGGACGACGGGCTGGTGCTTCTCTACCTGCTTGGACGTGATGATATTGATCTCCTGGGGATCAC
>SKXS01000080.1 GCA_007128345.1 Spirochaetia bacterium | reverse complement strand
GGAGTTACCCATACGATATAGCAAAGAGCCAAAAAAAAATTAATGCTTGGGATAAATTTGGTGAAGATTTATTTATTATGAGGTAAAGTTGTATATCAATCCATACAATCGCGACAAAAAGTTGGCGCTTCAAATATGCCGATGAATTTGATAACAGTAAAAGCTTTGTGCAGGAAATATAATCGAGCGTGAATCCAACCAGTAGATCAGGAAATTTTTTGACCATCTCCATGTCACCTCGGATGCCACCTACAAGGAATACGCCACGGCATTTCTCTCTATAGACATATCCCCGCAGGCACAGCGCCTGGCCGTAGAAGCAAGTTCTATAGGCGGCACCTACGTGCGGAGTATAGCCTGCCTTACCGACTGGAGAACCACATTTTCACCAATACGTTTGGAAAGTCCCCACAGGGAAGATCTCCTGCTTGCTGTACCTTCCGGTCATAGAAGCTGCGATGGGTCATACCGTATTGCCCATATGTTATTTTTTTGTTCGACTGAGCACAATGGCTTCACTGTTACTCATACGACGATTAGGGCTATATACGGGGAATAGATACCTATCAGTCAGTCGCCATACCTTCATGAAATCTCTATTCCGTTTAAAACCATCCTTTTTAAGATGTATCTGTTTGGAATATACTACTTTTTTCTCTATAGTATCCCTTATTTACCCACTCTATTTGGGGAGAACTCTTGTAATTGATGGTTTTCAGCCGATAAGATTGAGGTTACAATGACGCAAATTTAATTACGGAGGATGGTATGAAGAAAGGAATTACTGTATTGCTGATTCTCATGGTTCTAGCTTCAGGAATTATCATGGCAGCGGGCCAAAGGGAAGCAGTTCCTGCTGAAGATGAACCCTTCAAGGCTGCATTCATCTATGTCGGATCCCCAGTAGATTACGGATGGACTTTTGAGCACGATACAGGCCGGAAGGCTGTAGAAGCTGAATTTGGTGATGCCGTTGAGACAGCGTTCGTTGAAAACGTCACAGTTGGTGATGTCTCGAGAATCCTGAACCAATTTGCACAGCAAGGCTACCAGATTATCTTCGGTAACTCCTTTGGCTACATGGACTATATGGCAGAGGCAGCTGAGGAGTATCCCAACATCTATTTCGAGCACTGTTCAGGGTACCAGCTCGGGCCGAACAAGGCAAATTACTTCGGAAGAATCTACCAGGCACGATACCTCTCCGGGATCTCTGCAGGTGCTATGACCAATACAAACCAGATTGGGTATGTAGCTGCATTCCCCATTCCAGAAGTTATCAGGGGAATTAATGCCTTCACTCTCGGAGCACAGAAGGTAAATCCCGATGTCCAGGTACGCGTAGTCTGGACAAACACATGGTTTGATCCAGCCCGTGAACGTGAAGCGGCGGAATCACTCCTGGATGCAGGAGTTGACGTAATAGCACAGCACCAGGACACCACAGAACCGCAGCGTGCAGCCCAGGACAGGGGAGCATACAGCATTGGATATCATTCAGACATGCGCTCCTTCGTTGGTGATTCGGTGCTCTCCAGTGCAGTATGGGACTTCAGCGGTTACTACATTGACCGCGTCAGGGCAGCAATGGATGGCACCTGGGAAAGCGGCGCTTACTGGGGAAGCCTCAATGATGGTATCGTCGGTCTTGCTGAATTCAGCCCATTGGTACCCCAGGATGTACGGGATATCGTAGCCCAGGAAAAGGAAAAGATCATCAGCGGTGCATGGGATGTATTTTATGGACCGGTGAGAAACCAGCAGGGCGAAGTTGTCGTTCCAGCAGGAACTGCTATGACCGATGCGGAAATGCTTGGCATGACCTTCTTTGTGGAAGGCGTTATCGGCAGAATTGACTGATAGGACAGGAAATACATTGTAACTCTACAGAATGCTCCGGCTGCTTCATCGAAGCAGACCGGAGCTTATTTCATGGAAGGTAGTATGGCAGTACAACATGATGCGACGCCGGTGGTGGAGATGAAGGGAATTACCAAGCACTTTCCCGGAGTCACTGCAAACAATCAAGTGAATCTGGAACTCTATCCAGGGGAAGTTCTCGCCCTTCTTGGTGAAAACGGTGCAGGCAAGAGCTCCCTGATGAATGTTCTCGTTGGACTCTATCGTCAAGACGAAGGTGACATCCTTGTCAGGGGAAAACCCGTTGAAATCCATTCTCCAAAGGATTCCATGCAGCTGGGCATCGGCATGGTGCACCAGAATTTCAAGCTGGTGGAGACTATGACGGTGGCGGAAAATGTGGTGCTCGGCCTTAAGGATCTGGAACTGGTTCCCTCCTTTCCGGAGATCTGCAGGAAGATCATCAGCATTTCCAGGCAGTACAACCTGCAAGTCGACCCAAAGGCATATATCTGGCAGTTAGGAGTTGGTGAACAGCAACGGGTTGAAATTCTTAAGCTCATTTATCGAGGAGCAGATATCCTGATACTTGACGAACCCACTGCTGTACTGACACCACAGGAATCTGGGGAGCTCAGCAGGATTATTGCCCAGATGATAGATGAGGGAAAATCGGCAATATTTATTACCCATAAAATGGAAGAAGTCAAGCGTTTTTCTCACCGTGTGCAGGTACTTAGAAAGGGTGAAACTGCTGCGGTGCTGGAGACATCCAAGACCACAGCTTCTGAGCTTGCCCGTCTTATGGTCGGCAGGGAAGTTCTGTTTCGGCTTGAAAAGAAAACCTGCTGTCCTGGGGAAATGGTTCTGGAAGTCAAAGACCTCTGTGCATCCAATGAAGAAGGACGACCCGCACTGCAGGACGTGTCCATTTCCATTAGAGCGGGAGAAATCCTGGGTATTGCCGGTGTGGCTGGCAACGGTCAGAGAAAGCTCACAGAAGTCATCACCGGGCTTGACCGGGCTGAAAGTGGAAAGGTCATCATCAAAGGTAAAGATATGACCAACCAGACACCATTGGATCTGATCCAGGCGGGAGTAAGTCATATTCCCCCAGACAGGATCTCCATGGGTATTGTAGGTGATATGAGTGTGGCTTCCAATCTGGTAATGAAGGAATACCGTAGTGAGCCAGTTGTGAAGCGGGGAGTATTTAATCATAAAGAGGTGGCGAGAAGTGCGAAAGAAAAAATTGATACCTATACTATTGCTACCCCATCACAGAAAACTGAAGCAAAGTTCCTCTCTGGAGGGAATATCCAGAAAACTATCCTGGCACGGGAAATTGGTGCCTGCAGGGGCCTGTTGATTGCCTCCTACCCTTCCAGAGGACTTGATGTAGGAGCAATGGAGGCGGTACGGCTCCAGTTGATTAACCAAAGAAGCATCGGCAATGCAGTCCTACTGGTATCAGAGGACCTTGAGGAGTTAATAACCGTAGCTGATCGTATTGCAGTGATGTATGAAGGCCGGCTGATGGGAGAAGTTCCCGCAGGGGAAGCATATATCAGGATTATTGGCCACATGATGGCAGGTGCATCTC
>SKXS01000022.1 GCA_007128345.1 Spirochaetia bacterium | reverse complement strand
TTTACATTTTATATAAGAAGCTATCTTTTACTTATATAATAAGTATATATAATATTATATAATTTTATGTTATCTTGCGCAGAATATAAAATGTAAGAATTATTTATTATCAAAAATTAAATGAAAAATTATGTTTACATATTCCTCTGGCGGACGTATAATTTCTCAGCTGTATAAATCAGCACGAGACATAGGTAAAAGGAGGATTGCGCTATGAGTCGCACGTATGGAATCTGGATACTGAGTGCCCTGTTTATTTTTGCAACGCTGCCGATGTGGTCAGCCGGAGGACAGGAGCGTTCAGTTGCTGATCTAGGCGCTTATGAACAATGGCAGCGGGATGCTCAGATTGGTCCGTATCAGCCTGAGGTTGAAGACTGGAATGCTATCTATGAAGCAGCCAAGAAAGAGGGCAAGGTAGTCATATATGCAAGCACCAGCAGAATCTTTGACGGTGCAGCATCGTTTGAAGAGCTTTTCCCTGGAATTCAAGTTGAAGCCTACAACCTGTCGGGCGTTGAGATACTCGAAAAGATAAACCGGGAAGCCGAAGCGAACATTAGGAATGTCGACGTGATCCTGACTGCTGCGGTCAATTCCACCGCACTGGATCTCATTGAGCGCCAGGTGGTGGTCAACTACGTGCCTACTGATTTGATGCCCCTGATACCGCTCCAGTTCCGTGAACCCCTTCTTTCGCACCGGTTCGGTTCAGTAGTGATGGCATACAGCGATGCAGCATATGATGAGCCGCCAATTACGAGCATCTGGGAACTGACCACGCATGAATGGAGAAATAAAATCGTCATTCGTGATCCTATGCGGTCTTCAGAATCACTCAACTGGCTTGCAGCATTTGTACTCCATGCTGATGAGCTGGCCGCTGACTACCAGAAGGTGTTCGGGACACCTATCCGACTAACCACTGCAAATGCGGGATACGAACTTATTAAGCGGCTGCTGAACAACGGAATGCAGCTGCGAAGTGGCAGCCGGGACGTCCTCGACTCGGTAGCCCAGCACGGACAGCCGGGCGGCCCCCCTGTAGGACAGATCACATCGTCCAATTACCGGGATGTACTCAGCGGAAGATATCAGTTTGATATTCTCTGGGACCTGGAACCGTTTGCCGGGTATGCGTATGAAAACTCCATTCCCATGGCTGCATTTGCGCCCCACCCTAATGCTGCCAAACTGCTGATTAAGCATCTGCTTGGCGGAAGTCCCGGTGAGAACATGATCGGATTTGATCCCTGGCATGTGCCTGGCAACTTCCCGGTCAGAACAGATATTGACCCGCCGGAACCATTTTCACCCATCATCGAATATAATTACCTCTATGAAGATCCCAGGCTCTTTGACCTGATTCCCGATGTGATGGACTTCTGGCTCGCCAATATGTAGTACCCCAGTATCTCACGCTCCTTCCCTTGGGAAGGGGCGTGACTTCAAAGTATCGACATTGACAGAGGTCCTCTGCTGCGCTATGCTTTTGAAGCCTCGGAATTCACGGGGTACCATGCTTTGAGGAGTCATCAACAATGGATCAGTTGTCGTACGTACTGGTTACCCCGTACACTATAGCCAAGAGCAGAACCGGAGGAGTGATCGCCCGTCTGCTTTCACGATTGAATCTCGAACTGGTGGGAGCACAGATGTTTGCCCCATCTGCGGAGTTTGCCCGCCACTATGCTGAGTCGGTGTACCATACGTATGAGGGAGATAACCCGAAGGGGGGCCGGCTGCTGTCTGACTACATCCTTCAGTCGTTTTCTCCGAGCGGCGGAAGGCGGCACCGGGTGCTTATGCTCCTGTTCCGTGGAGAAGATGCGTGCTCACGCATATCCGATATTGCAGGTCCGCTCCACAACGAGCAGCTTACCCTCGAGTCAACCACAGGAGAGACCATCCGCGACACCTATGCCGACTACTTTACCGCCTATGATAATCCTGAAAAAGTGGTCTACTTTGAACCGGCGGTGCTCATACCCAGGCAGACAAAAACTTCATTGAAGCATATGCGGATGATTGCCGACTTCATTAAGGATGAGCCCAATATTATTACAAACATGACCTACAAGAATCCCGAGCGGATCGAACGTACGCTGGTAATTATTAAGCCTGACAACTGGAGGTACGCCAGCTCGCGTCCCGGGACGATCATCGACATGTTCAGCAGGACGGGCCTCAGGATCATCAGCTGCAAGGTGCAGCGTATGAGCCTGAACCAGGCTATGGAATTCTACGGGCCGCTGAAGGATATGCTGGTGCGTAAGCTCTCGCCTATATACGGCCAGCAGGCAAAGAAAAGCCTGGAAAAGGACTTCAACGTGCAGCTCGGCGATGAAATGTACGAGATGCTTACAAAGAGCCTCGGGGTGCAGCTTTCGGTGGATCAGTTCTACCAGGTGCTTGAGTTTATGTCGGGATGCAGACCCGATACCTGTCCGGTTGAGGAGCGCGATTACCCGGGACGGGTGAAGAGCATGGCGCTGATCTATGAAGGAGAAGATGCGGTGCAAAGGATACGTGAGGTCCTCGGTCCAACCGACCCGACCAAGGCTCCTGGGGGAACGGTACGAAGAGACTTTGGACAAAACATCATGGTCAATACTGCCCATGCATCTGACTCTCTTGCCAATGCAGAACGAGAAATGAGCATCGTTAAAATCCAAGAGAATAACTGCAGTGATATTATAACCAGCTACCTGCAGTCCCTTTAGCTGCTGGAAGATGCCTTGAAGCTGTACTCGCAGCCGCAGTAGCGCTGCCGATACAGTGCGTACTTTCTGGAAAGCTCAATGCTCCTCTGGAATCCCCCCTTTTTCTTAAAGTCGACGGGTATAAACGATGCATATGCTGAGCCTGCCTGCATGAGCTGAGGGAAGGACTTATGGGGGCTGAGTGCAAGGGTTGTAGTGAACTGATGCAGGAGCATCGACTTCGTTTTTACTGCTGCCAAGCCCAGGTTATAGGTGAAGCACAGCAGACACCGGCGAGAGCCTTCCGGATCATTGCTGCGGTGCTCGACGGCATCGAGCCACTGCGCATGATTCCATGGTTCGCTTATGAAGGGGATGTTCCAGGATGAGCAGAGCTCCCGGGTGTATGATTCGCGCTTGAGGAATTCTTCATAGGGAAATATGTTGGAGTTTGCGAAGTAGACAGTGGGGGAGTACCCCGTTTCCAGCAGCTGCTCAAGCGACGCGCTCGAACAAGGAGCACAGCACGCATGCAGCAGGATTCCCGTATGTTCCATAATTCCATCATATCTCAATCACCCGGGTTTGTCACCGTTCAAGCGGTTGCACACTTCATCAGGACAAGGTAGAATACATCCCGCCATGGATGCATATGATGTGGTCATCGTGGGCAGCGGCCCTGCAGGTCTGGGAGCTGCCTTTGAGATTACTGAAAGAAAACCAGCATGTTCAGTACTCATTATCGACAAACAGCGGTATTCCTCCGGAGGGATGCGCAACGACTGTAAGATGAACTTCACCTTTCCCATCGGATTCCCCTTGGAGTACTGGACGCAGGAAGTCGCAGAAAAGCACCTGGACAAGGTGGCTGCATTTCTCAAACCTGAAATACTCCCTAAACATAACCTGCAAGTGTACCAGGAGCGGGCTGACAGGCTGGGAGTGTCTCTTCTTGAGGTATCCCAGACCCATTTGGGTACTGACGGCGGAGTGAAGCTCATAAAACAGCTGCTTGGGGAACTGCAGCGTCGCGATGTGGACCTGTCGCTGCATGAACAGGTGCGCACCGTTGATGCTGCACATCGGCTGGTGCAGACGAATCTCAGGGACATATCCTATGGAGCTCTTCTTATAGCGCCGGGACGGCAGGGCTTCCGCTTCCTCCAGAAGATTATGGATGCCCACGGCATTCCCTATCTGGATAATATTGTGGATATCGGGGTCCGGGTGGAAACACGTATTGACCACTACCCGATCGTCCGGGACTATTATGACCCGAAGTTCTCCTTCCCCGATAAGGTACGTACGTTCTGCACAAACAGCGGCAATGCCCATGTGGTGCAGGAGAAATGCTCCACCAGCTACGGGGAGACCTACTACTCAGTAAACGGCCACGCGTACGCTGCGGTCAAAGGGAAGGAGAACGGCATGGTGAACTTTGCCATGCTGAAAACTGTAGGCCTCACCGAACCGCTGGCCAGCGGGCAGAAGTTTGCTGAGCAGCTCTCGCTCCAGGCAATGCTCCTCGGGGGAGGCAAGCCCCTCATGCAGCGGGTAGGCGACTACCGTCTGGGAAGGCGTTCAAAACATACGGACTTCAACCATGACCTCTATGACTTTCCGCCGACGCTGCCTACATGCTGCCCCGGAGACATCAGCCTTGCTGTTCCTGCGCGTATTCTCAGGGCAATCTGGAAGTCCATGAAACACCTGGACACCATCGTACCCGGGGTGCTCCACCCAAGCACGATCATCTACTACCCTGAGATCAAGCTGTATGCGAACAAGCCCACATACCTTGATAACCATTTCCGTGTGCTTGATTCCATGTTCTTTGCCGGGGATGGAGCGGGCACCAGCAGGGGTATCACTGCCGCATGGGCAAGCGGCATCCGTGCATCATCCGGCATACTTGAAGTTTTGGATTAAAGTCTATGCGTAAAAGGGACCCTGCGGTCCGGGCAGTGCTCCCGTTCGCAGTGCTCGCAGCTGTCGTAGTGCTTGATGGAGCTGAACAGCATGCCTGAAACGGACTTCGCCGGGATCATCAGGGAGCTCTCAGTCAGCCGTACCCCCGCCGCATCTCCTCCACCCAGCAGGGAAAAGATTCCGTGGTTTTCCTCTACCGGCCAGATGTCGGTATTCCCTGAGCCTGGATTCAGACTCTGCACACGCTGCAGGCGGTAGGTCTCACGGACGTAGTGCATCAGAGTATCCCTCGCCTGCATGAGTGCCTGAAGCTTGAGCTCCTCCAGCCAATAGGGGGCGATCATATCAACAGAGCAGCTGTCAAAGGACTCCATCTGGTTTCCGCAGGAGGCGATGTACGGAAACACCCGATGCACATCGTCAAGGGCCCCTAACGCCTTGCCCCTGAATTGCCGGCCTTCAACGGTTACCCTGTGTATATCCTGTTCACTCTGGTGCTCCTGAATATACGCGGTCCTGTGGATGCTCACGGGAATCAGCATGCGTGATGCCGATGCAAAGAGCTCTTCAGCTACTCCTGACAGCTCAGGGACATGATCAAGTCCGATCCGCTTGGAAAAGCGTGGAAACGAAGGGACGAAGCGGATGCGTATTGCTGTAATGCCGTTTTCATAGGTTACGTCCATAAGCGGTCCTTACGTTCTCACAGATACGGCGACACCGGTGAGCAGACGCCAGCGGGAGGGAAACACCCGGTCCCCTGGCTTCTGCGCATCCTGAATACATACCAGACCCAGCTGCAGCCCATGCGGATGCGCGCTGACCTCTGATATCTCCAACTGGGACCCTGATGCGCTCACGTACAGCAGCATTCCTTCAGTGGTATCCAGGTAGCCCTTCATACGGTAGCATGACTGGGATGCTTCCCTGAGGAACTTCTCGATACTCCTGCGTGATGCGGGCCCCTTGGGGACCAGCACAAAGGCCTTCGGCCGTCCCGGACTTTGCCACCCCGCGTAACGCTGGGAAGACACCTGGGCAAGTCGATTGGTATCAGGGGTGAAGGAGAGCACCTCCAGGGGAACCTTTCCGTAGGTGGCGGTGAGAATCCATGCGCCTGGACGGAGCACGTGGATTGAGGTGACTATCTGATTCAGTGTATCACTGTCTGCAAGATCTGCCTTGTTGACGATGAAGCGGTCGCTGTAGACGATCTGCTCCTCCAGTGTCATGAGGGTCTGGGAGAGCACAAGGTGCCGCTGTGCGTCGATTACGCACAGCATGCCGCCGTAGGTGCATTTGCCTTCGCTTCTACGTTCCGCCAAGGAAATCACCTCGAGCAGCGCTGAGGGCTTTGCCAGGCCTGAGGTTTCGATGAAGAGGGCATCAAGGCCCAGGTCCTTGAATTCGGATACGGTATCTACAAAAGATCCTGACAGGCAGCTGCAGAATATCTGGCCCCCGTTTAGCTCACGTGTGACGATGCCCCCTCCCTCCTCAGCCTGAAGGAGGGTGCCGTCGATACTGACTTGTCCAAATTCATTGATGATCAACCCGACACGTCTGCCGCGGAAGTGCGAAAGCAGACTTCCCAGCACTGAGGTCTTGCCTGAGCCTAAGAACCCCGTAATCATGTACATGGGGGTGTGTTGATGAACCGCGTCGGTCATTGCATCCCCCTAGGTGGCAGCCGCCTTTTCGGTAATCTCCTCGATGAGCTTGTCCCTGCTGGGTATGATGGAAGAGTAGGCCAGTTCCCCGTTAATGTAGATGCTGGGAAGTTTGGTTATCCCCATTTCCCTGCACCGGGCGATATTCTCAGTGGAGGTGTATTTGTACTCAACTACATCCACATCGATATCCATATGATGCTGGGCTTCCTTTGCAACTTCAACCATGTAAGCGCACGCTGCGCAGGTGGCTGAATCCAGGGTGAATACCTCGACGAGGGGCCGCTGAAGATGCTCATAGTCGGGCAGAGTTCCGGTAAAGGCGAAGGTGGACCCTTCATAGGTATTGACCATCTCACGCACCGAATGAGTTTGATGCACCGCCTGCTCAATCGCCAGGACATGCTCAACCGGGGTGTCGTAGGGCATGTCGCATCCCGGTGATATTACGAGTCTTCCCGGCGGGACCGAGTCGATGATCTGCACCGCGGCCTTCATATTATCCTGCTGGCTGCCGAAGAGCATCACTGTGGTGAGGGGTATGTTCCCTCCGATGACCACCCCGTAGCTGTCGGTAATACGTTTTGCCTGGGCGAGGTCTACGTTCTCATCCACTGATATACTGTCTGGCCCGGTCTGGCACATGGGCTCAATGTTCATGGTGGCATTGCCACATACGAAGAATGAGGAAAATGCTCCCAGTTCCTTGATGTACCCGAAGAGCTCGCTGAAGGGTGTATGCATGAACTCCCTGAAGTGTTCAGGGGATATCTGGGATATCAGGGGGTCCACCACAGCCAGTACATCCATGCCTGCTTCTGAAAAGCAGCGTGCCATAAACTGAGAGACCTGCAGCGTATAATCGAGGAGGCTGTGCACGTAATCCGGGTCCAGCACCATATCCATGAAGATGTTGGTTCCCCTGAGGTGAGAGGCCAGCGTGAATGGCCCGCAGAACAATCCGTACAACGCTGTCTGCTCACCGAACTCCCGCTTTACGCGGGCCATGACTTCAAGTTCCAAAGCGAGCCGGCCCTCATCTGGCCCTGGCAGACGGCTTGGGATAGTCTGGGTTTGGGCAAGCGGGTGAGAGGATACGGTGGGAGGAGCATCTTCTGACCATACCAGGTCGCATCCAAGCAGTTCAGCCTCAATCTGCAGGTCGAACATCACCGGCATGCCGTCAGGCCTGTAGAGACTGTGTACCTTCCTGAGTGACTCAACGAGCTTGTCCGCATCGGTGGACACCTCTCTGGCAGAATATCCGGCCAGCTTGCCGGCATGGACGCCGGCAAAGGGGACCCAAGGTATGCTGTCGGCATTCCTCCCCCTGAATACTGCTTCAATACGTTCTTTTCCTGTCATGTGCTCCCTCATTAGTCTCCTGGGTATGAAAAATTGTGCTTCGCTATCTACCGTCAGGACACCATGCAGAATTCCATGGCCGCATCGGCCGCAGATGCGGCATCCGGTGCATAGCTGTCTGCGTTGATGGATTTGCAGAACGCATCAGTCACCGGGGCTCCTCCGACCATAATCTTCACCTGACCCCTGATGCCGGCTTCATCCGCAGCTCTGACCACATGCTCCATTTCCTTCATGGTGGTGGTGAGCAGGGCTGAGCAGGCAATGATCTGCGCGTTATGCGTACGTGCCTCG
This sequence comes from Spirochaetia bacterium, assembly GCA_007128345.1. GTDB lineage: Bacteria > Spirochaetota > Spirochaetia > PWKH01 > PWKH01 > SKXS01. Next base: position 4,734 of record SKXS01000022.1, on the reverse strand, counting down.
TCGATAAACCGCTGCGGTGATACGTCAGTTCCCAGGTCCACGACTGTGAGACCCTTTCCTTCCATCATCATACCCACCAGGTTCTTGCCGATGTCATGGAGGTCTCCCTTGACGGTCCCCAGGACTACGGTTCCTCTGGTTTTCACGCCAGCTTCAACTAAAAGCGGTTTCAGTACACCCATTCCCGCATGCATGGCGCGGGCTGCAATCAGCACTTCGGGAACGAACACCTCATTCTTCTTGAACTTAATGCCGATTTCGTTCATCCCATCCATGAGCCCCTGCTCAAGAATATCCTGGGGCTCCATGCCCTCATCTACGGCCTGCTGGGTCAGTTCCCTGACCTCTTTTGCCCTTCCTTTCTGAAGCAGCTCAGAGATCATCTTCATATCAGCCATTGTGCATTCCTCCTGGAACAGTCAGTGTATATATGTATCATGCATGATATCCCAAGGCATGGACGGCGTATGTAATTATGTTGCTATTTTATGTACTTTCTTGCGATGGTATAATAATGTTGCTATTCACTGTCCTGATCGTCATGAATCTCAAAGGTACGGCTGGGGAAGGTTCCTGAACGTTCCCGGTACGTTCCGGGGGTGATGCCGGTAACAGACTTGAACACTTTTGAAAAGTAGCTTTGATCTTCATATCCTACCATGCCGGCGATCTCCACCAAAGTTGCTGATGTGTGCTTGAGCAGCTTCTTGGCATGACTGATTCTCACCTGATTGACGTACGCCGAGAAACTGCAGTGCATCTCCACATTGAAAATCCTGCTGAGATAGGACGGGCTGAACCCGGCGATGGAAGATGCTCTCTGCAGGGTAATCTTCTCCCAGTAGTTTTCGTTGATGAATCTCAGGGTCCTCTTGATAGCCTCTTCATGCTTGAGCTGCTTTGCGGCAACCACGAAATCGGTGAACTGTCCGACAGCCTGGAGCACCAGCCCCGAAAGCTGCTCTAGGCTGCCGACCTTGGGCAGCCTGCCCGCAAAGAGTGAACTGTTCTCCAGGACAGCCGTGGCCTCAGCACCTCCCTTGATCGCGGAGCGGGAGACAAGTGCGATGATTTCCTGAATCCGGCAGCGCAGCATCTCCGGACTGTCAAAGCCCGACAAGTGCAGCGCCCCGAGGATTTCATGGGCTGCTGCTTGAGCCGCTGCATGGTCCCCCTGCCGGATAGCCTCCTGGAGCTGTTCTTCGGTCTCCAACGAGTACCGGACCAGATCACGGGACTGGGTGCCGCTGAACTGACGCTTCATATCATGGATGTATTCAGAAAAGCGGGACTGCTGATCAAGGAACCGGTGAACCCTGGTCATGGACTCACCGCTGTACCCTGAAACCCAGGCTGCGCACATACGCAGCAGTTCCGCCAGGCTCCTTACCCTGTCAACAGCAAGGACATCAATCTTACCTAGTGCATGTGAGAATCCTTCTGGAACACTGCCGGCAAGACGCGCCGCTTCGCTTGCCACCTCGTCCATCGGAAGGGTCAAGACAGGACCTGCGATGAGCGCAGATGTCATCACGCCGTCAGTCAGTACGGGACTCGCCCAGAACATAAGTGAGAGTCTGCACAGATAGGTATAACTGCCTCCAAACCGTTCTGCCAGGCCGCAGCTGTAGGTGTGGTCATGGGAGCAGGCCTGTACCAGCTCATCGCTCAGACAGCTGCACAGGGTGCATGGAAGCCCCTTCGGGTCAACAGGCACGGACACGAATGAGCAGGGGACAAAGGAGGATATGGCGTAATATTCTGCAACTTCATTCCCTGAATCCATATATCATCCTTGGGGGAAGATCATCTCTTCTACATATGCCTGCTGAAACTCAGGGTGCGAGGAGAGTTCAATGTAATGAGCTGAACTCACCAGTTCGGCAAGCGCAGCCTCTGAAGAGCTGTCCAGCATGGCCTGAACCGCACCCATCCCTGCAGTATTGCCGCAGGATGATGCGATTCCACGGTACGGCTCCGGCAGAAGGCCTATGCGCTGGGCGCTGGTCACATTAATCCAGCTGCCGAATCCTCCTGCAAGTCTGACCGCGTGCACTTGCTCCAGACGAACACCAGCAGTCTCAAGGAGGATGCGGATGCCCGCTGCTACAGCAGCTTTTGCCAGCTGCACCTCACGGATGTCGCTCTGGGTAACCAGGACCGCCCGGTTATTGTGTGCGTTTTCAGCCGGTACTGCCGTAAACGCACGTTCGTCACCTGCAGCGGTCATCAGCCTGCTTGTGCCGACTTCAGCAAGTCTGCCGGTGACCTCCATGAGGGAGAGATCAAGCAGCAGCGCTGCGGCGTCTATGACCCCCGATCCGCATATGCCGGCTGCAGGGACCCCTCCGATGGTGGTGTGGGTGATTCCTCTTGGATCGTCCGACTGGGCCAGTGAATCAACAGCTCCGGGGACTCCACCGATGCCGTGGGAGAGGGATGCGCCCTCAAATGCCGGACCGGCTGCAGTGGAGCAGCAGAACAGCCTTTTTCCGTCCCAGAGTGCAATTTCCCCGTTGGTCCCAAGATCAATAAAGAGCACCGGTTTATCGGATGCACAGACCGAAGCAGCCAGCAGCCCGGATGTAATGTCTGCACCAACATAGGATGAAATGCCCGGAAGCAGACGAATTTCTGCGGACGGGATGCTCATCCATCCCAGCTCACATGATTTGAAGTGCATGTCACGGGTAAAGACGGGTATAAAGGGTGCTTCTGCTATTCCTGAGGGGTCGGTCCCCGTCAGCAGGTGGAGCATCACCGTGTTGCCTGCTATGACCACGTTGCGGATCCATGCAGGTGCAAATGAAGCTCCGGCTGCACAGTCACAGAACATACGGTCAAGCTGGTCTGTAATAAGACGCTTCAGTGCGCTTCTCCCGCGGGGATCAGAGGCGTGACGAATTCTGCTGATCACATCGCTCCCGTAGGTGCGCTGGAGATTCATTTCAGACTTCCGTGCGAGCACCTTGCCGGTTGCAAGGTCCACCAGATAGAGGGCAACCGTGGTAGTTCCGATATCCACTGCGCAGCCGAGGGGAACTTCCCCTGTGCTGAGGACGGCTGCCGGCAAGCCGTCACGAAAGAGGCATAATGCGTGTCCCTGCTTGCGCAGAGTCCTGAGCTTATCCAGATCTCCCACTGGAATCCTGTGGCATGCGGCTTTCGACTGCTCCATGAGGTGGTCCAGGTCTGAGCGCTGGTCCTGCAGTGACGGGGGAGGGAGGAGCAGCTCACGCACGCTGAATCTGGGAGAGCTGGGTTCGCTGAAGCGGCTGTTCCGGGCAGCCTGGTAGGCGCCCGGCTGTCCGTCACACTTCACGACCAGGGAGTTCCCATCCTCATCGAGCACGTACGCTTGACAGGCAAGGCGGAGACTCTTCCCGGCAGCCCCCTGCGGCAGCAGGCTGAGCTCCTCATCAGTCATTGGGGTTACGGATCCAGAAACCACCTCAACGAGGCACTTGCCGCATGTTCCCGAGCCTCCGCAGGGTGCATCCAGGACAATACCGGGAATTTCTTGTATTGATGAGAGCAGCGAGGTGCCGGGCTGGATATATGTCTCATGGGAGCTCTCAGGTGTAACGACAGTTAGGGGAATTTGCTTGTGCATGGATGTAAGATTACCTGCAATGAACCTGAAGCGCAAGAGGAAAAATTCAGGTGGAAAGGATTGTCCATTGCACAGCAGCCCGGGAGATAGTATGCTCTATCTATGATGACGCTTATCAAACAGGGAGATGTGCTGCTGCCGGGGGGGATGCAGCGGCAGGACATCCTTACCGAAGGTGAATTGATCAAAGAGATTGCCCCGGAGATCAGCGAAAGTCCCCTTCCCCGGGAGACCCGGGTCCTTGATGCCTCGGGATGCTATGTGCTCCCAGGCATCATAGATGCGCACACCCATTTTGGTCTCAACTCCAGGGGAACAGTGACTGCTGACGGTTTTGCTGAAGGGAGCAGGAGTGCCGCGTACGGCGGAGTGACCACCGTCATTGACTTTGCCGACCATATGAACGACCGTACCCTGCGGCAGTGCAGCATGGACCGCGCTGAAGCCATGGCTGGAGCCATGGCATGTGACTTTGCCCTGCACCAGGGGGTCTATCGGTACCACCGGAAAATCCAGTCAGAACTTGCTGCGTTAAGAGAATTCGGAGTAACTGCCGTCAAGGTGTTTACTACATACAAAGAAGCGGGATACTACCTTGAATCCGGGCAGTTGGAAAAGCTTTTTTCCGCCTGCAAAAGAGAGCGAATCCTTGTCACCGCCCATGCCGAGGACGATGAAGTGATTACAGAAGCATCCAAAGCCTTCGGAGACAGTGACCTGCCGCCGCACATGCACCCATTGCTGAGGCCCGCGGAAGCGGAGTACCGTGCAGTGAAGTACTTGGGCAGCCTGGCGGAATCATCGGGGATACCGCTGTATATTGTCCACCTTTCATCCGCCCGCGGACTGGATGCCCTGCGTGCATGCAGACTGCGGGGAGTGCGGATAGCCGCTGAGACAGTCCCGCACTACCTCGTGCTCACCGACCAGCTGCTCTCAGGCGATGATGCCCCCTTATACCTCATGACGCCTCCGCTGCGTGGAAAGGAGGATACACATGCGCTTCTTGAGGCAGTACGGGGAGGGGAAATACAGGTTATTGCAACTGACCACTGCTCCTTCACCAGGGAGCAGAAAAGCGTATCCCATGACTGCAGGAAGATACTGCCGGGAATACCCGG
>SKXS01000199.1 GCA_007128345.1 Spirochaetia bacterium | reverse complement strand
GTTGGTGCATTCGTCGAATTTTTTGGTCCTGGGCTGCGCGGGATGAGTCTTCCTGATCGGGCAACCATAGCAAATATGAGCCCTGAGTACGGTGCAACCATGGGGTTCTTTCCCGTTGATGATGTCACCCTGGAGTTTCTCCGCTTCACCGGGCGGTACGAAGCAGCCGAGCGTACCGAGCTCTATTGCAAGGCCAACGGATTGTTCTATCACGAGGATGAGCAGCCTGTATACAGCAGGGTGCTTGAACTCGATATGACAAGCGTCAGACCGTCAGTAGCAGGCCCGTCACGTCCCCAGGACCGGCTCACCCTTGACCAGATCAGGCCTGCGCTGGAGCGCATCAGACCGAAGGACGCAGACCCAAAACGCACGGTATCGGTTGTCCTGGACGGCACGGAGGTTGCCCTGCACGACGGATCTTTGGCAATCGCTTCAATTACCTCATGCACCAATACATCTAATCCGGCTGTGATGATCGGCGCAGGACTGCTGGCCAGGAACGCGGTGAAGCTGGGGCTGACCGTTCCGGCATGGGTAAAGACCTCACTGGCCCCCGGTTCCCGGGCAGTTGAGGACTATCTAAAGGATTCAGGACTTCTCTCTTCACTGGAGGATCTTGGATTCCACATCACTGCCTTCGGATGCGTGACCTGTATTGGGAATTCCGGTCCCCTGCACGCTGCTGTTGAGGCAGCTCAAAAGGCACATGAGTTGGTTCTCACATCAGCAATTTCCGGAAACAGGAATTTTGAAGGACGTATACACCAGCGTATCAAAGGATCGTTCCTCATGAGTCCCATACTCGTGGTGGCATACGCGCTGGCCGGGCGGATGGACATAGACCTCACCACAGAACCTCTGGGAAGGGACCTGCGCGGCAGGGAAGTGTTTCTTGATGAGATTTGGCCTGGTGCAGAAGAGATTGATCAGACAGTCAGGCGATGCGTCACCAGCGAACACTATGCGCGCTGCTATGCATCGGTTTTTGAAGGGGATGCCTTCTGGAAGGCACTGGATGCACCCGAAGGGGATGCATATACCTGGGATCCAGCATCAAGCTACATTATACAGCCTCCTTTCTTCCAGGAATTCCTGGTTAAGCCGCAGCCATGCAGCCCCTTCAAAGACGCATATGCGCTTTTAGTGCTGGGCAGCTCCGTAACCACAGATCATATCAGTCCTGCAGGCACCATTCCTGCTGAATATCCATCAGGGCAGTACCTCCAGAGCCTCGGCATATCGCCGGAATCATTCAACTCCTACGGTTCAAGAAGGGGGAATCATGATGTACTGGTACGCGGCACCTTCGCCAATATACGCATCAGGAATCTCCTTGCAGCACCAGCGGAGGGGGGGTATACGGCAAAGCTTCCGGATGGTGATATTATGTTCGTCTACGACGCTGCGCAGGCATATGCGAAGGAAGGCAGGAATCTGATCGTACTTGGAGGGAAAGAGTACGGCACAGGTTCATCCCGTGACTGGGCAGCCAAGGGAACTCACCTGCTGGGCATCAAAGCGGTCCTAGCCGAGTCCTTTGAACGTATTCACCGGAGCAACTTGGTGGGTATGGGAATACTCCCCCTCACCTTCATGGACGGAGAAAACCGGGAATCGCTGGGCCTGACGGGAAAGGAAACCTTTACTCTGGAACCAGCAGAGCTTGATCGTCCGGGCATGGTGCTGGATGTAACTGCCGTACATCCTTCAGGAACAACCGTACGATTCCAGGTGCGCTGCCGCCTCGATACCGAGGTGGAGGTTGCATACTATGCGCACGGAGGGATTCTCCCCTATGTGCTTCGGAATCTAATGAGCGGGAGTTCCAGCTAGCGATCACATCAGTCAGCGGAGCATTTCACCTGATCTGCTTAGCACATGCCTTATGTAGATTTCCTGGAAGTAAACTTGACCGCAGTACCGTAGACAAGCACCTCCGCCGCACGCTGGGTAACATTACTGGTAGCATAGCGGATGTTCACTACTGCATCAGCTTTAAGCGCTTCAGCCTCTTCAACCATCCGTTTCGTAGCAATAGCCCGGGCTTCATTAATCATTTCTCCGTAGTCTGTCAGCTCTCCGCCTACAATCATCTTGAGAGACGCGATAATATCCCTCCCCAAGTGGATGGACCTGATAGTGGAGCCCTTGACAATTGACAGAATTTCAAATTCTTTTCCGGTTATACGGTCAGTATTTACTAAGATCATCCTTCTCTTCCTCCCCGAGTTCTCGGTTTCTCTGCATGAGTACATAGAACATAGATGCGGCAATGAGGATTATGATGAGTCCGATCACGAGCTTTATAAAGATGGGTATCGGCACCAAGAAGAACAGCATTCCATACCCAATAAGCACCATGACAAACAGGACACCGAACACCACCGGCATAATCATCTTCTTTCTCATATGCGTAATCTCCAGGATTGCTCTGACTGCTGCACAAGTATATCCTATCTGTCGCAATATGTGAATATTTTTTACGGGTGTATGGATAGCCGTATGTATAGATCAGCCCCTCAAGCTGAAGGGCTGCCGCATGAGGATGGTTCAACTGACTGTCATGAGTCTACGGGCATAGTCCATGCTTGTCTATGACACATCTGTTCGTGTCTGCATACAAAACATAGTTCAGGGGAGATGTGTCCTATTCAGGTATCTCCAGCCTTGCGCCGCTGTGCCCTGCCTGCACTATGTGTCCTCCTATGCTTCGCGCAAGAACTATCCCTGTCAGCTGGTAATGACCGGGATCCAAGGCATCCGAAAGCATGAGCGTACTGCTGGATATCGCCAGCAGTGGCTCTCCGTCAAGGTACCAGTAGTATTCAAGGGTTACTTCCGGATCCTGCACCCCTGAAGCAGTGAGCGTCAGGGTTTTCGGAAGTTCTTCAACCGGCAGTCCGGCGATTGACACATCAAGGGGTTCATAGAACCGCGTATCTATCTGCAGGTCACATCTGCCCTCAGTACTCAGCTGGTCTTCCATGATGTCCACTTCCCCCGAAGTATCAAGGCCGGTGATGATCCTGACGGTAAATGTGTCTCCCCATACTGTGTTTCCGTGCTCCTTGAGAAGTATCGTGAGGATGTAGTACCCGCTGTCAATATCTTCTCCGGAAAGCTGAGCAGTTCCTGCCGTGACGTCTGCCGAAAGCATAAGTGGCCCGCTTTCGGGATGGGTGTGCAGAAATGCCTCTACTGACGGGTCGTTGAAGAGCTCTTCTGGCCAGCTTAGAGAGATAGAGATGGTTCCCGTTCCTTCCAAGGGGAGAAGCACCGCATCCCAAGGAGTGACCGTGCCAATAAATATGTCCACATCGGCATCGGCAGAAGCCAGCAGCTCCTCCTGGGAGTACCCAAGTAATGTCATATGCCAGGTACCGATAGTCAGTTGCTGTATCAGCACCTCATCCTCAGAAAACGGTTCGGTCATAAACTCCTCTCCCAAAGGTCCTAAACCAACGAGAATAAATGAATCCAGTTTCAGTGACCGCTGAGGAGAAAACGTATCTTCCGAAGACCGTGCAAGGGATTGATCTATGACAACCAGCATTCCTCCGGTTTTTGCATCAGCCCCTTGTTCCTGCGCACATCCCCACATCAAGGCAATAATCATTGCAGAGAGCGCAGCTGTTTTCATCGCTAGAGATTTCATAGGCATACCTCGCTTTGTGATAAGATTCATATACCGTAAACTAGGTATTGCTCTGGGGGAACTCTCTGCAAGGTTGAGTTTTCACCCCAACCCCGACATCCCCATCACCCGATAACAGGAAGCGGGTGGAAAGGCGCTGCTGATGCCGGTATACTTGCCAATGTGAAGATCCTGCTCAAACAATTGAGTTCGCTGGTGCTTCCGGCGGCAGCCCTTATCGGGATACCTCTATGCATTGAGTCCGATTTCACCCCGGGCAGCGGCACAGCAGCATATGCAGGCATGATCATGGGAGGTGCCGGTCTGGTGCTCATGGTGATATCTGTGGGCACAATGGTGCGATTCGGAAGGGGGACCTTGGCGCCCTGGGCTCCGGCTGAACACCTGGTGACCCAAGGCATTTATTCGAAGGTCCGCAACCCCATGATAACGGGAGCGGTAATGATCCTCGTCGGCGAGGCTCTGGTTTTCCAATCGATCCCGATAGCTCTCTGGGCATTACTGTTCTTTATAACAAACACTGTGTATATCAGGTATGTGGAGGAGCCAATCCTGTGCAGGCGGTTTCCCGGGATCTACGCACAGTATGCTCAACGGGTGCCGCGCTGGATTCCCAGATTCAGACAGTCTTAAACGACCGGAACCCGCTGCCATCTGCCTTGGAGCAGCACCTCAGCTTCTGTGTACCCGGCATCCCTGACAGCCTTCAGGGCTCCGGGAAAATGCGCATTCAGGTGCATCGGGTGATGGGCATCGGATGAGATGACCACAGGCACGGACTGCTCCCTGAAAGCGGAGAGCATCCATGGAGCCGGATAGAACTCCTCAAGAGCAGCCCTAGTCACTCCGCCTGTGTTCACCTCAATGCGCTGTCCTTTCCGGGCTGCCGTACCCACGAGTTCATGTGCCGCTTCCCGGTACCAGGACGCAGCGGGATCGTAGTACCTGTTTCCGGTATTCCGTTTTTTCATAAGGTCGCAATGTGCGAGGATGTCAAAGGAATATTCCTCCATGAGCCTGCTCTGCATGGCAAAGTAATGTTGTGCCATGTCTCGTATGCTCCCGCTGAAACGATCCTTCAGGAGCGTCAGAAATTCCTCTTCAGGCCCGTCTATGCTCAGATACTGCGAAGACTCACGGTGCCAGAATATGTGTACGCTGGCAATGGTGTAGTCCACCTGGGAAGCATACTGTTCACCCAGAAGTTCTCCGGTTCGGTCCAAGTAGTCAAGCTCAAGTCCGGTATATAGTTCAAGCACTCCCGCATACTGCTCTTTAAGCCGGTCAATCTCTTCGCAATAATAGGAAAAGTCTTGCACCTTCATGTGCCAGTCATCATCAGCAGGGGCATGGCATGAGAATCCAAGGGCCCGGAACCCCAGGGAAACAGCCTGGAGGACATACTCCTCCAGCGGCCGCTTTCCGTCGTCAAGGAAGCAGTGGGTGTGGTAGTTTGCCAGTTCACAGGTATATGTCATGAGAATAAATGTACTGAAATAACGCAGGAGAGTCAGTACGCTGTGCGGATATGCTCCAATTTTTTTCCTCTCAAGTCAACGGCATTGACTTTCCGCGTAAGTGTTCTATGATAGGGAACGTATGAAAGTACTTCTGGTTGCGCCGAAGGCCGTCCTCACCGGATACAGCCGTCTGTTTCTTGAGACCGATGAGATTGGTCTCGGGCTGCTGTTTTTAGATGCCGTCTGCAGAAAGCAGGGCCATGAAACGAAAATCGTACTTACCTCCGCTGCAGAAATTCCCTCTCTCCTCCAGGAGTTCACGCCTGATGTTGCCGGGATCACATCCCTTACCCCTACATATTCGGAAGCAATCCGCATAGGCCAGCAGCTGAAGCGGGAAAATCCCCGCATTATAACCGTATACGGGGGGCACCATGTGTCAGCGCTCCCGGAAGAGACCCTCGCCCAAGAAACGGTAGACTATGTGGTCAGGGGCGAAGGTGACGAAGCGTTTCCCCTGCTTCTCGATGAGCTGGCAAAGGGCAACCGCAGACCCGATATCCCGGGCGTCTGCTACACCATCGACGGGAAACCGGTTCAGACCCACACTAAGGCAATTGTGGAAGACCTGGATTCCCTCCCGTTTATTGACCAGGAGATACTGGAAAACGAGCGCGTGTTTATTGTGAGCAGCAGGGGATGCCCGTTCCAGTGCGATTTCTGCTCCGTGGGATCCTTCTATGAACGGAGGTGGAGGAAGCGGAGCGTAGAGAGCATCATCAGCGAACTGAAGTATAATGATGAAAAAAAGCAGCGCCAGGGTAAGCAATTGACCTGGGTGGATTTTCGGGATGACAACCTTACCGTAGATACCTCACGCCTAGTCTCCCTATGCAATGAGATTTTAAAGCAGCGCTGGGAGTTCACCTGGCACTGCCAGTCCCGTATCGATACCGCAGCTTCCCATCCCGAACTGCTGGACACAATGACCGCCAGCGGCTGCTCCATCATGGCCCTCGGACTGGAAAGCGGTCTGCAGGAGGTGCTGGACACCTATGGAAAAGGCATAACATTTGCCCAATCCCTTGAAGCAGCCTCACTGCTGACGGAGAAAGGGGTCCTGCATATATGGTATGCCATGCTTGGATGCGGAAATCATCTGGACACACCAGAGATGCTTAAGCGCAATATTGAGGCAATCGCATCATTCCCCTTCGACCTGCTCCAGGTCTCCCTGCTCACCCCGTTTCCCGGAACTCCCGTCTATGACCGGCTGAATTCCCAGGACCGGCTGCTCCATAGAAACTGGGACCTCTACGACGGACTGCACTGCGTCTACCGTCCGGAAGGGGTAGAACCTGAGCTTATGGATCAGGCACTGCTTTGGGCCTACCGTAAGATTTTCATCCAGTCCGGCATCAGGCGCATCGTGCACACCATCAAGTGCTCCAAGCCGTTCTGGGGCAATACCATAGCCCCCTTGAGTCTCTTAAAGATAGCCTGGGATATGATCGTCATGAAGCGCGATCTCTTTACTTGATCCTGGCGCAGTTTTCCGTTGGCTCTATCAGGAAGGCCAAAGCATATGCTGAATCATGATCGGCGGAAGCATCATGCGCATCCGCCCGGATACCCTGCGAACCGTCTTAGGCCTTCGCTGAACGGGAGTCCTTCACTAAATCTTTCACAAGCAGTATCCCCCCGACTCCGATGACCGCCAGCATGACCGCATACATGATAATAGACCCGACTGCAAGGAAAAACGGCCATCCCGCGGCTTCCCGCTCTCCTGATGCCAATCCAGTCACTACAGCAATTCCCTGTCCCCCGTATAGCAAAAGCACCGCAGCGGCACTTCCCCACCCGATCACTCTCCTCCTGGAGCGGACCCTGAAGGAAGCCCAGATAAGCAGGAGGGCTCCGCCGGCGGCAATGGAAAAGAGCTCCGCAGGCATGAGGTAGTCAAAGAGGAACCTGCCTATTGAGAAAAACGCCTCGATGGACAGCACGGCAGGGGCCAGGAGCGGAATCCAGATGAGCACCAATCCGACAATAGTCACTGTCTTGGTCAATCGGTTATTATGTTCCATACCGTATCCCCATGGACTATTGTACGCCTTCGCAATAGATAGAGCAATATGCCGCAAACGGGCAGTGGTTACCCATGGGAATTTACCTGGGTTCTGCGTCCTCTTCCGTTGAAACCGGGATAATGGAATCCGCCTTATTTGGATTTTCTGCAAGAAACGACAAAACCAGCAGGACCGCCGCAATCAAGGCAAAGACAATTGCTGCATGCCGGTAGGTGCCCCAGATCAAGTCCGAAAGGCTGTATAAATAGGGACCCAATGCGCTGCCGCCGACCACCCAGACAAAATTTGCGCCTGTGATCTTTCCGAGATGGCGCAGTCCGAAGAACCGCGGCCAGGAGATGATCCCGACAATGCCGTTCATCGCCGTATTCAAACCGAGACCGAGGATCAGCAGAAGGTAGGGAAGGCCTTCGCTGAGAATCAGCACCGCCCACATCATGATCAAGAGACCAGTCATCTGTATGAACGGGAACCACCTGAGCCTGACGAAGTCGCTGAGGACGCTGCTTAAGGACTGCACAATGACCGCAAGCATGGTTGCGGGGAAGAATACCGCCAACGCCGCTGTCCGGGACATACCTGCAGACGCAAATATACCAACCACATGAAAGGTAAAGCCGGTTCCCACCAGCGATGCGAATCCAGTGGCAATATTAAAGTACCAGAAGACATAGGTCCTCCTAGCCTCCCGGAGGGTATAGTCACGCAGCGGCCGGGGCGGATCAAAGTTCCGCTTCCTGGAGATGAGGGACTTCAGGGTGCGCATCAGCCGGATATCCTTCGGCATGATCCTGCGGATTGCCTCCTGCTGGGATGACGTAGGATCTGCGTAGAACAGCAGGACAACGAGAACGAATACGCTCATAAGGAATACACCTATGAGCCTCCAGGCTCCCCGCCATCCGAAGGAGGTTATCAGCATGTCGAAACCCAGCGGCGCGAAGGCAAACCCCAGCGCGGCAGCAGGAGAAAGCACTGCATTGGCCGCACCCCTGCGGTGGTCAAACCACTTCATCACCATAGACCGGCTGGATATGTTCAGTATTCCCTGTCCGAAAAATCGGATCAGGAAGAACCCGGCTGTCATGACCAGGACGGCGGATACTGCATTTGTCATCCATGGAAATACAGCGGAGAGTGCACCGGAAGCCCTGTCGGCATAGCTGAGGGCGATGACACTCCCCCCCAACGCCGCCCCTGCCATCAGAGAGATACGCTTTGAGCCCCATCGGTCATACAGGCTCCCCGCAGCGGGCATGCACAGCGCGCTTGCTACCGTACCCCCCAGATACGCCAGGCTGATGGCGCTTCGGGAAATATCCAGTGAGGAAATGAGATGATCGGTAAAGGGAGATACTCCGTTGGTCTGACCGGGCAGGGTAGCAAGCATACCCATCGTCCCGGCTGCGAGAATCAGGATGGAACTGCGCATGATATCTCATTGTACCGATAAGTGACGCTATGCTCAATCAGCGCAGTAATAAAACGGGACTTACAGAGCGCAGGACATTCTTGCCTGTTTGCTCTTGTATCACCGCGTTATGTGCGGTAGCATAGCTGCAGAGGTGTCCTCATGCTTTCAGTCATTGTACTGGCACTTGTGGCATTGCTGTCCCTTGCCTCAATGAAAAATATCTTTTCCGCGGCGTGTGTATTCTTTTTCTTTGCGGCTGCTCAGTACATCATCAATGCCGCTCCCCTATGGCAGCCGGAACTCCTCTGGCCTGGGGTTGTGTCTGCGCTCCTGGGCGCAGCCGCGCTTTATGCGTCAGTGAGATGCGGGGTGTTTTCCAAGCCGCCTGAAGTTGAGCTCAAACTGTGGCGGGTGCTTGCCCGTCCCTTCGCGCTGCTGTTCATCCCCATTGACCTTACCATAGGCAGCAGGGCAACCCTCACGCTGATTGGAATCGTGGCGATGGTATTCATCATTACCGATCTGATTAGGATTTTTTCAACCCTGCACAGCGACAGGATATACAAACGGGGAGAGCGCAGAAAATTCTCCTCCATGACCGCCTTCATGGTCTCCCTGTTTGCCGTGTTCCTCATCTTCTCACCCCCTATTACCTACCTCTCTCTTGGATTTCTCACCATAGGCGACCTCTCCAGTAAACTTATCGGCATCCGATTCGGAAAGATCAGGATCTTTGAGCACCGTACCCTGGAAGGCACCCTCGCATTCCTCATGGGATCACTAATTGCCGGGTACATTATCTATCTCTTTATTCCCTACCCTGCGGCATATCTCTTTGTCGGCAGCATCTGCGCAACCGCCATAGAGCTCTTTTCCAAAGACATAGATGACAACCTGACTGTCGGCATCTTCTCGGCGGTCATCCTCTCGGTGATGCAGTTCTTCTTCCAGATCTAGGGCTTTCCCTTGAACGAACGGGCCTCGGCAACTTTTCCACGGAACACATGCTGATTCAGCAGGATTATGCACAGCCCGAATACCAGGACAACTGCGGCAAGGTAGGGTGGTTTTCCCCCCAGGGTGATTCCCGCAATGATATGGAGATCCAAAAACAAGCTCGCCAGGAGGGTAACCACTGGAGTTATGGATAAAAAGAGGATAGGGACCCACTGGCCGATGCGGTACTGGGTATGCCTCAGGAATAATTCAGCGATTATATAGGCAAGCACCAGCGATATGAAGAACTCAGCAAAGACAAAATAGCACAGGGCGCCCATGACCGTAACGATGCCCCCTCCCCCCTTGAACTGATAGTAGAGCGGCCTGCAGTGCCCAAGCACTGCTGAGAGCGCTATCAGCAGGAGGCCTATAGTTCCTGCCAGGGTATCGCCGTCCGCCAGCAGTGCTCCGGCTGCAGTCATAGGGAGCAGGCTTTTTGAGAGGTCAAAGAGGAATACCAGAAATGCCCATCGCCTTCCTAAGGTCCTCCCGATATTGGCCGTACCCGCATTTCTCGTACCTGTATCCCTGATGTCAATGCCGCCTATGTGCCGTGCAAGAATGAGTGCCAAATTGATGCTTCCATACAAGTAGGCGGCGATACAGAAAAGCAGCAGTACCAGGACATCCATACGCACCCCCTTACATACCCTCACAGGGCATTAAAAAAGCAATATCAGACAGACATTATCCAAGCTGATGACCATCCGGTTCTGCAGTTACTGATGGTCTGCAGTCCTATTGATGCGTAAATGCTCCAGGCTGTAGGCTTCCTGCGATTCAACGGGAACCAGCATGATGTCCGCCTCGACGCATATGCCGGCATCTGCACCGAAAAGCTGTTCAAAAGTGCCGTGGAACGCAAAGGGCGCGTACACTCCCCTCGGATCGTATCCGGTAATCCTCAGGTCTCGGTTGTTCTGCCTAAAGCCTATCACTATCTCGTGCGGCGGCTTGTGCGCTCCGAGCACCCGGAGGATGAGCATCGATTCCGCTGCGATGGTTACTTCGTCACGGGAATCTGTGACAAGCACCACCTCCTTTCCGAGGGAAGCTGCACTGTAGTGCACCTGGGAAGGATACAGCTCCTGGAGTATCTGGCCTCTCCTGCAGCCGCATGCGGCACATATAAGGATGACTGCGCACAGCCAGATGAAGGTATTTCTGCCCATGGAGACAGGATACCACACTTGCGCATACGGGCAAACTGATTTTTCGGCATACCGGGGGGACGTATCCCCGGGAAATCCCTCATGCGTATACGATCAGGCACTGTTATACCATATGTATTATCAGTATACTCAGCACATACCCCACAGGAGGTATGCCATGGCTAAGACGAATCAGAAGAATTCTGGCAAGCTGAAGATCGGTGACAACTGGAATGCAATTTCCATTATTGCCCTCTCCCAGAGCAATCCGCTGAAGGCTATTGCCGAATTCGTTGAAAACAGCATTGACGCGCAGGCTAAGCATATCAAGATTGTGCGGGGGAAGCACCGAGGAGATGCCTACATCAAGGTCATTGATGACGGTCTGGGTATTGATGACTTTCATTACGTGGCTACCCATATCGGGGACTCCCTGAAGAGGCAGCTGAAGAAGCAGGGCCACCGTAATATCCAGGGAGAGTTCGGCATCGGGCTGCTGAGCTTCTGGACTGTGGGAGTGCGTCTGGAGATGACGTCAACCGGGAGCGACGGTATTACCCGCCGCATGCAGCTGGTGAAGAAGAATCCTGGATACACCATAACTGAGGTACGGGACCTCTTTGGTGACAAGCAGACAGGTACTGAACTCCACATCACCCCGATTTTGTCAGGCATCAGGCAGCTTTCAGGAGAGAAAATCCAGAACTACCTGGCTTCAGAACTCCGCGACAGGATCACAAAAAGCGGGGTTGAGATACGGATCATCGACCGGAGATCCCGGAAGGAACTGCTCGTCGAACCGAGGAAGTTCGCTGGTCAGCTTATACACAACCTGCCGCTGCCGGAGAGCCCCCTGGGCGAAGTCTACTGCGAGCTGTACATCAATGACCCATCCCCGCAGAATCAGGTAGGACTCTATCGCCACGGCACACGTGTCATGGAGCACATTACTTCTCTTGAAGCTTTCTCCTGTCACCCCTGGAATTCCGACCTGCTTGAAGGCATTATAGATGTCTCCTTCCTGCAGCTGACTCCGGGAACCAGGACCGGCATAGTACTGGATGATGCGTTTGACAGCCTGCTCGCCTCACTGGAACCGGTACAGAGCGCCCTGGAATCAATCATCACTGAACAGAAACGCGCTGAAGAAGAGAAAACCAGCAAGAGCATCCTGAAGCGCATCAGCAAGGCGATGCGGGAAGCCCTCCATTTTCTGCCGTCCGAGGAGTACGGCTGGCTGAAGGTGCATGAATCAATACATCCCAGGATTCTCAGGGTTCCCGCCCGGGGATCAGAGTCAGTGCACGAAGCTGAGGGTAGTGAATATGCCGGGACTGATGGATCAGCCATGGAGAGCATCGTCATGCCGGAACCGGCAGTTCAGGACCAGCACCGCGGTCGGGAGTTTTTTGAGTTCCCCGGTCCCCTGCATACTGTCATGATATCTCCCTCATCAGCGGTGATCTCCGTAGATACACAGAAGACATTCCTAGTGCAGGCTCGAGACAGCAGGAAGCGGACCATTGAAGACGGGTTTTCGGTTACGTGGGAGCTCACCCACAATCTAGGAAGCCTCTCCGGCACAACGGGAGAGAGCGTGGATTTCTCAGCTTTCAGCGAACCGGGAGTTGAAGTGCTCATTGCCCGCATCACCCAGGGAGATGTCTCAGTAACCGCTGAGGCCACCATAACCATTACCAAGGAACTCTTTACAGAGCCGGGAGACCGGGGAGAACAGAGCCGCAGCAGTAAGGGGCTGCCGGGCTACTCATTCCGTCATGCCCCGGGAGAACTGTGGCGAAGCACCTATGATCCTGAGCTCGGGGTGATATACATCAACAACGGGCACGCGGACTACCTCTTTGCCTCCAGGAGTGCCTCAAGAAAACTCAGGTACATCGCCAAGCTCTATGCCAAGGAACTGGTGATAATCAACTTCCCTGAAGCTGACAGAGAAAAGCTGCTTGAACGGCTTATAGAACTGCAGCTCTATACCGAAGAGAAC
>SKXS01000279.1 GCA_007128345.1 Spirochaetia bacterium | reverse complement strand
TATGGAAAACAAGTCTACCCTTTAATTAATCATACTAAGTATATGCTGTTTTGAATTCTTGCATACCAAGTACTATAAAAAAGTAAAAATCCTTACAAAAGTATAACTTGAGCTATTAAAAGGGTTTTTATGAAGTGTCTGAGCACTAGGAACATAACAGCTGTACTGCTGGTATGTCTTATCTGTTGCAGAGGGTATTCTTCTTCAACAGCATCTTTACAGATCACTGCACATGTACCGAAAGTAATAGGGCTCATTGCAGAAGCCCCATACGAACCGGTATATGTTGATTTTCATCAAGAAAATCAATCCCAAAGAGTTATCGGTATAATCAAGGAAATCAGAAGCTCCCATACAGGATATTTCATTACTCTCACTTCAGAGAATGCAGCTGCATCAAGTTCATCAACCGCAATCTTGGCAAATTGCAATGGCCACGAAATACCCTACAGTATCTCCTATGGAGACATTGAGGTGGAGTTTGACCAGGGCAGGTCACTGGTTACCAATCATGCTGGACATGCTACAGGTGTTATGGTATCCCAGGAAGTCCGGCTGCTGGGCATCTCCCATGTATACAGACCCCAGCCAGGCACCTATACGGATATGCTCATCTTCACAATCTCTGCTAACTGATGTTTCGTCCCGCTGTCACTTCCTGGACGCACAGACAATAAGGGGCAGCAGGCTCTCATCAGCAGGCTCCTCGGCATAGGAGCCGTACCACGACTGTTTTGGATAATCCAGCTCTTCCAGCAGCGACTGAAGCTGATGCTGCCGAAGAGGAAAGAGCTCAGTCTCTTGCTCAATTGGCTTCAGAGTGTCTGGTGTAGTCAGCCGAGTACTGAAGGTAATTGTCGGATCACCTGCCTTCCAGCGGTAGGACCGTTCGAAGAGAATGCCTTCCTGCTCAATGGTTGGTAAGACAGTAATGCCCTCCTTGAGCACCTTGTCGTAGTTGAGCACCTGCAGGATCATCATCCCGGAAGGAGTAAGAAGCTTGTCAAACTGGATAAGCGCATCGCGCACTTCTTCCAGGCTGTTCATATGAACCAGGGTATTGCCCAGACAGGAAATAACCTCAAACGACTTGCCGGCGAGGTTATTGGTAAGCTTGTGCATGTCCATCACATAAAATTCGGGGGTGGTCCCCAGTTCATCTGCCTTGAAACGTGCTTGTTCAATCATGTCCCTGTTGAGATCAATCCCGGTCACTTTTACTCCCATGATTGACAGGGTAACCGCAAGAGCACCGGTGCCGCATCCCACATCCAGCAGCCGCTTCGGATCGGCCTCAGTAAAGGAAGATATTCGGTTATGAACGAAGTCAATCTGCTGTACGCTGACTGGGAAAATCTCATCGTACCAGTATGCCAGCTGCGAATAAAAATCTCCTGAATTCCTGTGCATAGTCTCCCTCCAGTGTTCTCTGCCTGATGGTTTCTCAGTATACCAGATTTTCCCGAGAGGCAAAAGCATTTCTGATCATACGAACCGACTTAGTGATCGACCTGAGAGAGGCATATCAGGCCATAAGGTTGAAGTATGACGGTGGGTGATGTGCCTACTGATATCCACCTGCCTGCTGAAGTGCTGGAGCAGGAAAAAAGCTGCCTTGCAGTCCCCGAGGGCGGTATGTGCACGCTCCAAAGGTGTTCCCAGGTGTGCGCACAGCGGACCCAGGCTTCTGCTTGGAACGCGTGGGTAGAGCTTCCGGGCCAGGCTGAGGGTGCACACTGAGGGCAGTCCGGAGACATGCACCCCTGCACGGGCCAGCTCCGCAAGGAGAAACCCCCGATCAAAGGGTATGTTGTGGGCGACAAGCACAGAACCCCGTAAAAACGAGATAACATCGCCAAGCACTTCATGAAAGAACGGAGCGTCTATCACCATGTCACTGGTGATTCCGTGGATCCAGGTTGCGCCTACGGGGCCTTCGGGGTTCACCAGAGTTTCGTAGCTGTCAAGGATATCCCATGCATCATTGACAAGCAGCAGCCCGATCTCAACCACCCTGCCCGACGCCGGTGAGAGTCCTGTGGTTTCCACATCAATAACGGCGTACTGCCTTCCGCTCACAGGTATATACCCTCCTGGTCGGCCTTACGCTGTGACTCCCGCACATAGATATACCGAACGAGCACAGGGCAGAGCACCGCAGTGAGGATGGCTGAAGCTCCTACCTGCGCTGTTGCAAGGACCACATACGGCTGGAATGAATGATCTATCATGCCAACAAGAGCAGGTACTATCACCGCGCTCCCGGCGGTGTTGCCGATTCCCGCTGCAACGGCGTTGGTACGTTTCCATCTGCTGGGTACCAGAAGTGCATATATACCCGCTAAGCCCAAACCGGTAAGCAGGACTGTCAGGACCGCCAGCAGCGCACCCTGAAACCCGGCAGTGACGATATCCTGGAGAGAAATATTTGCCCCCAGTGCAAATGAGAAAAAGGGGATGGACAGCCGAATCCCCGGCTTGAGAAATTCCCTGAACTCTCCGTCCAGGTTCCCAAGAACCATGCCGATGACAACCGGGGTGATGACCGCAATGATATCAAGTATCGATATCTGGGCAAGACCCGTAATGCTGGCTCCGATAAACACAAAGAAGGGGCTCGCACTCAGCATGACAAGGGCCCCGCTTGCTACATCTGCCTCGTCACCGTAGCGCTCAGCCAGTGCCATATAGAGCCCCCCATTGCCGCAGGCAAGGACGGTAATGACCGTAATGGGATGGATCGAAAGGAAGCTGCCGCCGGCCGCCACCAGCACACTTGCAGCTGATCCGGCGGCGATGCCGATGAGCACCTTGGCTCCCAATAGAAGTGAGCCCTTGTAGAGGGCTATGCCTGACCGGGCAAAGGATATCTGAGAACCGCTGCAGAAGAGCACGAGCCCGATTAAGGGAACGGCTCCTTCCTTGAACAGGCCGGTGGTAAAGCTCCCAATCTCAAGAAAGGACGGCACAAAGGTGTTGACCAGGCTCCCCGCAAGGAAGAACACCGTCATGAGGCCCCCGGGCACTTTTTGGATGTACCGCAGTATGGGGATGTGTATGCTGCTGTGATCATCTCCGCCCATGTGACATGGTCTTACGCAATTACGGTACTATTGTCAAGGCTTGCCGATGGTTTACATTGTGCAATACGTAGGATGCAGGTATACTGGAGCTGTATTCGCAGGATTGATATGAAGAAGAGAAATGATGCAGTCCGGGTAACAGATATTCCGATATACAACCGTATTTATCCATACCTCATGAAGCGACGTTCTGAAGCTATGGTATTCTATACCCTGAATGCGGACATGACCCAGGCAGTGAGCTACATACGCTCACGCAACCGGGCAGCCAAGGAGAATAAGTACCATCTCTTTGACTTCATCATGGCGGCACTTACCCGCACCTTTGCGCTCAAGCCGAAGCTTAACCGGTTCATCAGCAACTGCAGTCACTGGCAGAGAAACGGAATCTCCTTCACCTTTGTGGTGAAGCAGGAGTACAGCGAG
>SKXS01000184.1 GCA_007128345.1 Spirochaetia bacterium | reverse complement strand
GAGCACGTCAGGTCTGCAGAAAGCTCCGCAAGGAGATTCCTAAACAGCAGTTCAAAATACCCATCCAGGGTTCCGTCGGCAATTCTGTTATTGCCAGGGAAACCATATCTGCATTCAGAAAAGACGTTACTTCAAAGTGCTACGGAGGGGACATCTCCCGCAAGAGAAAGCTCCTGGAGAAGCAGAAAGAGGGTAAGAAGAGGATGAAGATGGTGGGTAATGTAGAAGTGCCTCAGAATGCCTTTCTCGCGGTTCTGAGAGGACATGACGACGAGTAGGGAATGTAAAAAGAGACTGCCGTTGGCAGTCTCTCCTGATAATCTCAGACACCCGTTTACATGATAACTGAAAAGAACACATTGATGAAGTTGTCTTCAAGCTTGTCCGATTCAAGGATCGTTGTATACAGCTGGTCCTGCTCAATCTCCCTCACATAGAACGGATAGAGGCTCCGCAGAAAAGCCAGTTCCTCATCGTTTTGCTGACGAACTTCCCTGCACACCGCTACTGCTACACCGTTTCCTATCACAAGCGGCTTGGTGATGCCGCCTTCATCCTGCCTGAAGAGTTCAGTGAGTGCAAACGGATCGGACTCAGCTCTGGAAAGAAGTCTCTGGGTGTCTGAAGCTTGGAGTGAATCCATAAGCATGGAGGCACGGTAGTTGAGGGGTGAGAAATCAGTGCTGTACACAGTTTTACTAAATGAGGCTGCTGCGACATCAAATCCTTCAGATTCAGACGCGGCCGCAAATTCCATGCCTTTATCTAAAAAGTAGTCCTCAACCAAGGCACGTTCATTGCGGATAATGTAGCTGCGTATATCGGAAACAATGAGTTCGTCATCAAGGTTCGGTTCGCGCGGGGGATTGTTCACTTGGTAGAGAACGTACCCGAATTCATGGGGATAGAGGTCGCTCAGCTCGTCTCTTCCGAGTGAGAACAGCTGTTCCAAGTCAGCCTCATCAGCAAATTCCGTCCGCAAGTCATGATAGAACTTCCATCCGGCCATCCCTCCATCCTGGGCGAACACATCAATCGAATATGTACGAGCGGCTTCTTCAAAGGTGATTTCTCCTGAGGCTATACGTTCACGTACTGCCTGGGCCTCTGAAAGATTATCACGCAGGGTGATGGTGCTCACATCAATCTGGCTGAAAAGCATGGGGCGGGATTCAACGAACTCCAGCACCATATCACCTGGGAGATCTGTAAACGGATAGTACACATAATCAAACCGTTTTTCGGTCTGGCTGAAGGAAAAGATGAAATCTGCCTCCCCGTCGGTGGCATATGTTTCAAGCATATCAGTGATCAACTGCTGCTGGAGTATCTCATCACGAACCTGGCCGGCAATCTCCTGTCTCCTTGACAGGGGAGTATTGGCATAAAGTTCCCGGTCAAACTGGCCTTGGGCATTGATGTATGGTCCTGAAGTAAGAAGAAACCGGTCTACCCGGTCCCCTGTGACCTGGAACCCAGCCTGATCTGCCCGATGCATCAGATCCTTGTATATGACGGTATTATTGAAGGCGGTCCTCCATATCTGGTAGACAACCCATTGATAATTTGCGTCAGTTACTTCCTGGGTCCATTGTGAAGCGATGCGTTCACGCTGCCGGAAGAAGTAGTTCCCGTACTCATACGTGATGGGTCTCCCTGCATACGATCCAAAGGTAAGCGTATCCTGGTCAGGACCTAGACCTACCAATGCAGGAGCAACAACAAACGAAAGAATGATGAGCACAAGGATTATGATGCTGGCTATCCAGAATAACGGGCTCCTTTTGAGGCGTTCCCGTTCAGGTGCAAGCATTTTCTTACCTTGATTTTTTGAAGAAGAGGGTTCAACTTGTTTTTTGGAAGGCATATGTCATTCCTTTATGGGTATAGTGCACGTATGCATGTACTCATCGAAAAATAGCATGTTGACCCATCTGTGTCAATTATTGAAGTAGTTGACACATAAACTCCCTTTATCATATAGTTGTGCCCGACGGGCTGTAGCGCAGGGGCTAGCGCGCTTGGTTCGGGACCAAGAAGTCGGCGGTTCAAATCCGCCCAGCCCGAAAGGCACATAAGCGGGGCAGTGCAGTTGCTCCGCAACTGCCTGCCTGGGAGTCATGTTGGTACGCCGCAATGATCAGAAAATAAGAGACGAACTGCACATTCTCTCATCATTCATGGTGCCGATTGATGACCGGCTTTCAGTATGCATTCTTCCCAACAGGAAAAAGCATACTGTTCCAGGTATTATCTATGAACTGGGCCGACAGCGCAAGAAAGCCTTCGGTGAAAAAGGGGCTGGCGGGAATGCCCTCATAGATCTGGATGTATATGATGATATCTACCACCAGATGCTTGTCTTGCTCAATACTTCCGAGAAATATGAGATTATTGCGGGCTACCGGTTCTTTATCCATACCCCTGAAGATCGTAAAGAACTGGACATGGAACGGCTCTTTGACATGTCAAAGTTCTTCAGCAAATCTGAAAATCTGCCGGCTATAGAGCTGGGCAGGAGCTTCATCATTCCAAAATACCAGAAGCAGCCTTCAGTCTTTTCCGCGTTGTTTTCCGGTCTAGGTGTTATTCTCCAGCTGAACAGGGAGTCTCGCTTCTATTTTGGAAAGATCACATTTTACCCGTCAAATCCTCATAATACTCAGGTGCTGCAGTTTCTTAAGCATTATCACCCGGATACAAAAGAGGATATTGTACCCAAATACGAGATTCCCGTCCCTGATAACCATGAGATGGCTGCCATGGGATACCGGAATGCTCTGAAGCTTGTTCGCGGCTTCATGCCTGAAATCCTGAAAATTTATCTCAGGACAACAGAGCCCCGGTATGCAGTGGTCTCCGGATCATCACGAAATGATGCATTTGGTCCGGGAATTATAGAAACAGCATTCCGCATCAGCATCCCGAATATTACTGCTTTTTGGAAGCACCAGTTCTATGATAAGTTGCCTAACGTAAGTGAACATATCAGCCTGTAGGAACGTAAGACTGAGGGGGTGTGCAGAATATGCAGGTAAAGATCATTGGTATTACCGGCGGCAGCGGATCCGGGAAGTCAACAATTGTAAAAAAAATATCGGAAATGATTCAAGATTTTGTATTCATACCGCAGGACAATTACTACCGTTCTGCAGAATACGTCAGCAACGATAACATCACGGCATACAATTTCGATCACCCTGACGCATTTGACACAAATCTGCTCTATGAGCACCTGCTTAGCTTGAAAGCCGGCAAACCAATAGAGATGCCCCAGTATGACTTTGTACACCATAGGAGAAAGGATACCCATATCTCAGTAGAGCCGAAAAAATTGATTATCCTGGAAGGACTTATGATTCTTTTTGATCAGAGGATACGGGAAATTTTGGATCTGAAACTTTATGTGGATACCCCGGATGATGTACGGTTTATCAGGAGACTGAAGCGAGATGTGGAGCAGCGGGGCAGGACGGTTAATTCGGTTATAAGCCAGTACCTGGATGTGGTCAGGCCAGGCCATTATGACTTTATAGAGCCTACGAAGATATTTGCCGAT
>SKXS01000271.1 GCA_007128345.1 Spirochaetia bacterium | reverse complement strand
GCAGATACCTCTGTGGTAAACCCATCGTGGCTGTCGTTTTCCTTCATACCCTCAAACTCGTCATCAATATCCTGCTGAGACCAGTTGAGATTGGTAAACCAGGTCTCAATGTATTCGCTGGGGACCTCTTCCACGATGCCGTCACGGAATTTCTCCACCGCTTCCTCAATCCCCGCACCTGTCGCCTCGGCAATACGCTTGTTGCCCTCTGCCATGAACAGCAGCACGCATTTGCCCTTGCAGAAGTGATAAAAATGCTGCCTGGCATCTTCTTCAGAATAGGCCCGCGCCACAGAAGGACGATATCCATTGACCATAACCTCGCGCAGTATGCTGATCCCGGTCTCCATGTCCTCTATGAGGTACCCGTAAAACCGGTTGTATTCCGGGAAGAGCCGGTAAACCTTCACAGTCACTTCAGTGATGTAGCACAGGGCACCTTCACTGCCGATAGCGATATGGCGGATGTCCGGCCCTCCGGCGCGCCGCGGAACATTCTTGATCCTGGCTATGTGACCGTCGGGGAATACGCATTCAAGTCCGACAACCATATCTTCGATTCCCCCGTACAGCGTTGATAACTGACCGATGCTGCGGGTCGCCACTAAACCGCCAAGTTTTGCGACAGGTTTCGACTGGGGTGAGTGTCCTGTTGTCAGGCCGACTTTTCGCAGCTCATCCTCAAGGTCCTGGAGCGCAACTCCAGCCTGGACAGTCGCCTGCATATTGCAGGCATCTATATGGATGATGGCATCAAGACTGCGGGCATCTATGACAATGGAGAGCTCCTTCCAGTTTTCCAGTCCCCCCTCAGTTGCCGTTTTTCCCGATCGAGGAATCACGTTTATTCCATGTCTGCTGCAGAATTTAAGTAGCTTCACTACCTCTTCGGTACAGTCAGGATAGACAATCGCAGCAGG
Source organism: Spirochaetia bacterium (assembly GCA_007128345.1). Lineage (GTDB taxonomy): Bacteria > Spirochaetota > Spirochaetia > PWKH01 > PWKH01 > SKXS01. The sequence goes on along the minus strand of SKXS01000271.1, from coordinate 2,647 downwards.
AGAAGGCACATCAAGTCTTCTCCTGGCTTTGGCGTATTTCTTGTACCTGTCCGCTGCGGCATCATAGAGATCCTCTGCATCAGTATTCACCTGCAAAGGTGAGAGCAATGCTTCTAATTCCTGAATCAGCTCCTCTGATTTCAGCATACCTTCCCCCGTATATTCGGATGAGTGCATGGTACACCGGGAGACTCCCTTCGTCAATGGAAAATTTTCTATTATATAAGAATAAACAGAATATATATGGAAAATTTTCTATTTGTATATGCTGACACTTCTCAGTAAGCATGAATGGATGTATAGTGTAGTAAACGGCTGCAGTGCCCTATAAGCTTTCAGTATATGAAACAGCCGCATACCCTGAAGAGAAGAGCTGAAGATGTACAGTATTGATGCTTCAAAACTCAACCCCTCCGAACGTAAGGTGCTGGATACCTTGTCATCGCATGCAAAGTACAAGCCTGCACCTACAATAACTGAAGCGGCATCCATATGCGGATGTTCAAGCTCCCTGGTTTCGAAGGCAGTAAAAAAAGCCGGATTCAGCGGATACAAGCAATACATTCGCTATCTGTACTTTGGTGATATTCCTCACAAGGAGTCCTGGGATGAGCTTGAACGCCTGAAGCACGTTATCGATGCATTTGATATGTCCTTGGTCGACGAGTTTGTCGATCTAATGCGCAGTCATAAGAAAATCATGCTCTTTGGATATGGTCCGTCTTACATCTGTGCCGAGTATTTCGAATACAAGCTGCGCCTGTGTACCGATTCGTTCATAACAACCCTGCCTGATGAAGCTTCAATCCGTAATATGGCAGGTCCTGAAAGTTTGCTGGCAATATTTACTGCAACCGGGCAGTACCGTTCCTTCCAGGAGATTGTTCTCTACGCCAAATCCCGAGGAACCGATGTCGTCATAATATCTGAGGAGTTCAACGTGCTGCTCATGGAGCACTGTGATCGCTACGTTGTGCTCTCTCACCACAACCAGTCAGGAAATTTGCAGCCCTATGAGAAAACCCGTACCGTTTTTTTTATCTTTATTGAGCAAGTAGTGCAGAAGCTCCTTAAGGACCGAAATGAACGCGAAGATCCTCTGGGAACTTCAAAGAAGCCCGATGCACCCCGGTAGTGTATTTGCATACATGGATCAGAAGGAAAAGCACGCACTGTAGTGAACGGAAACTGCTGCTCCACAGAGAACTGCACCATACACACTTCCTGAAAAACTCCCTGCAAGACTGAACCGGATGCTGTCCTGCCGAATCCTGTTCAAAGATGCGGCACGAAGATCACTTCCGTTTTTTTCTATCTTTGCATGCAACTTTGGATTGACAGGAAAGATTTTTGATACATAAAGTAATATTTTTCATACCATCAATATGCTTCACAGCAACTGATTGAGTGAAACGCATATCGCTGCTTGCGCTGAGATTTCGTCACGGTACTTGGAACCGGTCTGTCCACATCCAGCTTCCCGGCGGTGTTTTTCTCTAAGAATAGTGCCGGCAGGAGCAATGAATCCCCGGATGCAGCATAGCACTCCCTCCTGCAGGCACTGCATTACTATTGCCCGTCAAAGGGATAGTCTATATTTTCTTTATGCTGAGCTTGGATGTGCAGGTCGGGCATCTGGCGCCGCTGAGCATGCAGTGATAGCAGAAGTGCTGGTCGCAGTCTTGGCAGTAATAAGTTGCCCGATCTATCTCTTTTTCACAGCTTGCGCACTGATATTTCTTTTCTGTGTCTGTATAAAGATCCATCAAGTTTTTGATGTCTATCTCGACTTTCTTTCTGTCCGCTTCAACTTTTACAAACGTATCAGTCTCGGTGAGGATGGACAGCTTCTCATCAATGCTCAGCAGTATCGCGTTTCTTCTATTTATCTTGAAATACCAGCAAAAGAATTCCCGCAGCAGCAGGATAACACCAATAACTGCAAATGGAATTACTATGTACATAGGTAGGTCTGCTATATAATCCATCACTCTTTCCACTACAGAAGGTCTCCTCATCTATATACAACAATATAATTCTCTTCAAGCTACATGATTTCTGCCTGATTATCCGTAAAACAGGCTATACATCATCTTAGGTGAGCATGATCTCTTTCATGAAGTGAGAAAACACAACACGATGACTGAATAGTATTGCATCTACTCAAATTATTCACAATGTTCAATTAGGCATAGAGAGCAATTGTCAGAAAATTATCAGGAATCTGGGGAAGACCTCACAAACGTGAATGACTCTTTCATTTTTTACTGTAAATCTTCCGGTAATAATCTGGAACTGCCAAGGTAATCCATTTTCTTTTAAACTTTGAAGGGTATCTAGAATAGATTCCACCGAATTGCGCTGCTAAGGTTTTATGGATACACTAATTATAGGTCCCCAGTGAGTGCTAATTCATTCAGCTATTCAATCCATGTTCAAACAATAATACCGACACATGTTTAAGGCTTCATTACGTTGACTTTTCAATAGGTGAATCGTCATCAGCAGTCATACGAACCGAAACCTGCAGGACGTCTTCAATGTCAGGGAGATACACCCATTCCTGGATATTCCCATACAACCAATCATCCATGCAGTGCAGTACATACGGTATTACAGAATCAGATGATCTGGGTATCTATCTAAG
>SKXS01000162.1 GCA_007128345.1 Spirochaetia bacterium | reverse complement strand
TGTCAAAATGATTCAATAATATGGATATAATGTCCCTATGTATCAAATGGAAACATGTGTGCAGTAGTTTCATTCACTCCAGTATATGTCCTGAGACAGTAGATGCATATTATTTATAAGTAATATAACAAAATAAAAAATTTCAATTGTCTTCATAAAAATTGGCACACTGATTGCTTGATAGTTAATGAAGATGGAAATAAAAACACTATATACGATAGGAGGTGCGATATGAAAGGTATTGTAACGAGAAGGCCCAACAGCATTAGCATCTTTGATGATTTTGACAAGTTCTTTGAGAGCTTCTGGAAGGATGTCCCTTCGGACGCAACTCGCGTGAGATATCCCTCGGTAGATATCCGGGAAGAGAAAGATAAGTTTGTACTTGAAGCTGATATGCCCGGGTACAATGAGAAGGATGTCAACGTCAATGTAGAAAACCATGTGCTTACTATTGAGAGTGAGGCACAGGACAACCGGGAAGCGAAAGGTGAGAACTATCTTGTGAACGAACGCAGGCTCTGCTCGTTCCGCAGAAGCTTCAATCTTCCGGAAGGGGTGAGCGAGGACAAGATCAAGGGTGAGTTTAAAAACGGAGTGCTCGTCCTTGATATCCCCAAGAGCCCTGAGAAGCAGCCGAAGAAGATTGCCATAAAGATAGCTAACTGATGAGGGCTGGTGAGTGGGCTGCCGAGAGGCAGCCCGAAGTTTGTTACCAGGATACGGAGAACATGAGCGGTTCGTGGAGGAGGAGGAACTTAATCAGGGGTATGGTGAAAACCACCTGACGGGGGTTGACGATCCTCCCTCCGTTCTGTCGGATGATGGGCCGCGAGGTGTGTATGACGATGCGTATCTCCGATGTTTGTATAGCGCCGGGACCCTCTTCACCGAGCATGTAGCTGACCATTTCGTAGTACTCTTCCTCGGTGACGTCCCGGTTCTCTTCCGGACCGAATGTAGAGAAGGCTGGATCCTTGAGAATCGGTACGAGGTCCTCCAGCAGGGAATAGTTGTCAATATCAATGTAGATGACAACCTGCTGGGTTCGTCCCGTGGTGGTATAGGTCAGGATGTCCACACGCTGGTCCTCTTCGGCCTTGGCCAGGATGTAGCGGGCATCGGTGAAGTGGAATATGCCTGAGTAGAATGTTTCCGATGCTTCATGGACAGTAGCATCGTAGACATAATCCGACTTGAGCAGTTCCGCTTCAAGACGCTCAGCATCCAGGCGTGAAAGGTCGGCCTCTTCTTCGGGCAGAAATGCCGAGTAGTCGTCGAGCACCTCAAGGAAGAACGGCTGGATTTCTACGGTGAACTCGGAGAATCCGCTGTCATCAACGAATATGGTGATTTCCTCATGGACGGTGCAGGACATCCCAATGAGGAGAAATAGGGCTAATATTGGCACCATCAGAGATATTTGCTTAATCTTATGTGCAGCAGTCATTCATGTTCCTTCTTGGAAATGATTGATACAATCCTGTACCGGGTAGAACACCTGTCCCGGATAGAGGTTACCATATCATAAAACGGGTGTTGAGAAAAGAGACGGGTCAGGACCTGCCGAAAAAGCGGTCCTCCAGTAGAGCCAGTTTAGCAAGTCTTCGAAGCCGCTTCCAGGAAAATACTAGAAGCGGAATGATTAGTAAACTGGCCATAGTGCCGGTGAACAGCAGAAAGTTGTAGGTTCCGTGGATGATCACCGCAAAGGTCAGGCCCTTGAACCGGATGCTGGGGTGCTCAAACTTGGCTCTGCCGATATAGTACCCCATAATACCGGATGCGATTGCATGGAGAGGGACGGAGGTGAAGCCCCTCAGCAGGATAACGTAGGGGGGATTGTTGGCGCTGTAGAGAATATTCTCCAGGATGGCAAACCCCATACTGGCTCCGACGGTGTAGACGATTCCGTCTGATACTTCATCGAACGCAGACCTGGGGAGGATATACCGGTAGACGACCGTGAGTTTACAGCCTTCTTCAACCAGGGCTGCAGTGACGAATGCAGTCAGCAGGATGTAGGTTAACGGAGGAAAGGTCCTGAAGTAGGGATCAAGTACCATGCCTATGGCAAGAGCCGGAAGGGTGGAGAGGATGCCCAGTACCAGAGAGAAAAGGACCATTACTCCTGGCTCAGGCTTGCGCTTGTCCTGGCGGTAAAAGAACAGCAGCAGAATAACTGCAGGAACAACAGCCAGGACCGTATTCAGGACGATATAGTTCATAGACACCTGTGACTGTTCGTCCCCACCAGCATAGGATAAAGAGGGAGAACGTACAAGGGTATGTGCGGTCTCAGGTGAATATTCAATTACGTAAGGGAGAGAGCCATGAGAATAGATAAGATGACCGTAAAGCTCCAGGAGGCGCTTCAGGAGTCGGTAAGCCTTGCGCAGGAGCATAATCACAGTACCATCGACCCGGAGCACCTGCTGCTTGCGCTCATTGAGCAAAGAGGAGGAGTAGCGCTGCCGCTTCTTGAGCGCATTGGCGTAGACCGCGCGCAACTTCGTGATGATCTGAAGAAGGCCATTGAGCGGAAGCCGAAAGCCTATGGTGCGAGCCAGGCGGGCGTTTCCTCTGAACTCCAGGAAATTGCGCAGGCAGCCGAAAAGGAGGCAGCTCAGCTCAAGGACCAGTACGTCAGCACTGAGCACGTGATTCTTGCCATGGCTGCACGAATGTCACTGCTCAAGGGATACGGTATGAACCGCAGCAGTATCCTCAAGGCGCTTCAGGGGATCAGAGGCAGCGAACGGATTACCGACCAGAACCCTGAAGAGCGCTACCAGGCGCTGGAAAAGTACTGCCGGGATCTCACTGAGCTTGCCAGGAGAGAGAAACTTGATCCCGTCATAGGTCGTGACGAGGAGATCAGGCGGGTGATGCAGGTGCTCTCCCGAAGGACCAAGAACAACCCGGTGCTCATTGGTGAACCGGGGGTTGGGAAGACCGCCATAGCAGAAGGACTTGCCCGGCGTATCGTCTCAGGCGACGTGCCGGAAACGCTTAAATCTAAACGGCTGATGGCGCTTGATCTCGGTGCCCTCGTTGCGGGGGCTAAGTTCAGGGGCGAGTTTGAGGAGCGCCTTAAGGCGGTCATCAAGGAGGTGAGCGCTTCTGATGGGGAGATCATTCTCTTCATAGACGAACTCCACACCCTTGTCGGTGCGGGGGCTGCAGAGGGATCTACGGACGCATCAAATCTTCTCAAGCCCGCTTTAGCAAGGGGAGAGCTCCGTGCAATAGGCGCGACTACCCTGGATGAGTTCCGCAAGCATATAGAAAAAGATCCCGCACTGGAGCGGCGGTTTCAGCCTGTATTCACTAGCGAGCCGAGCGTGGAGAGCACCATAGCTATCCTCAGGGGACTCAAGGAGCGCTACGAAGTGCACCACGGGGTGCGCATCAAGGATGAGGCTATCATTGCCGCGGCGGTACTCTCCGACCGGTATATCACCTCACGATTTCTTCCTGACAAGGCTATTGACCTGGTTGATGAGGCTGCCAGCAGGCTGAAGATGGAAATTGAGAGCCAGCCCATTGAGCTCGACAAGATACAGCGCCG
>SKXS01000250.1 GCA_007128345.1 Spirochaetia bacterium | reverse complement strand
GCTCTCCGGCACCAGAAGTCTTTCACGCGTACTCACCAGGTTCAGGGAGCGTCACCAGACTTTCCAAGGCTTGTTCGTATCCTTTTCTCTTGCTGCTGCTGTCCTGGCGGCATGGATGATTATGTAGCGCAGCAGCGCTCACCGCGGTTACCATTGAAAGAGCCTGGTGCCAAAAAAGCTCTGAATATGTGCTGTTTGTACCGGTGCGAACAGGCAGCAAGAGATGCATGTGTCCGCATGCTGCCGGTCCGAACGACTTTCTTCAGTACTGCCGCAAACAGTACGCTTCATACTTTTCCCCCTGATCATTGTCTTCATAACCTCGCAAGTACTGTCTTGGGAAAAACTGAAAGTGGTATAGTATAATCCCTAGTGCTGAAGAGGCGCAAGCCGCAGTCTTCAGTCTCCGATGGAGAAGCGCACCATTGCGTAGGCAGTATAGGGGATCGTCTCTTGGAACAATTCAGCGTCGCCCAGGAATAACCCGGTTGCCCCGGCACCCACATGGAACCAGTCATTTACTTTATAGGCGGCATTCACATCGGCAACAAAGATATTCTCAAAGATGATGTTGTTGTAAATACCAAAGAGGAGAAAAGCCTGCCCCCCTAAGCTTGCCGTGAACCTAAGCGGATTCATGTTTAGTTCAGCTGTTACAATGGGTATTGCCAGAGTCTCAACTATTGCGGTAAAAGCCCTGGCTCCTGCGCCGATCCTGAGCGTATCCGTACCCCAGAAGTAGTTCAGTTTCAAGTCAGGTATGACAAAAGCGTACTCGGAATACTTCTGAATGTCGTCATTATCCTGGAAGCTGATTCCATAGAGAAAAGGAACATTCAATCCGATGTCGAACTGGACATTTGCTGCGGCAGTTCCCATTGCCCCGACCGCAAAGATGAGTACCAAGAAAAAAATCAATGTACGTCTATGGTTCATATCAGGATATCCTCCTATGTAATTCTATATATATAGTAAACAACCATGTTCATATGAAGATACACGAACTGCTTAATATTTCTCACGGAACGGCAGGACTCAAGAGAAAGGAGATGCCCAGGTCCGGAGGATGCATTTGCTATGCAGCTCTGTTCGTTAGTACTGATGAATACTGATACAAATGATATACGTTCCAAGGTGTAATGGTACTAGATGAGGATCATGGAACGTACTGAAGTCTTGGAAGCCATATCTATGCAAGAGAGCAGTCTCTGCGGAGGGGCAGCAACGATGTTGCGTGGGGTGCAGAATACGGTAACATAACTGTTATGAGAAGTCTCCTGTCAATATGGGTATCTACAATTTCTAACCCAATCTATATGCGCTCCTCAATGAAGACATACGCATAGTGTGAAAGGGACATGGGGAAATGAAGGTCAATCCGGCCATAACCACACTGTCATACGCGTATTAGGTCAGCAGATTAATTTCCGTCCGGAGTCAGGTTTGGGGTGCACCCTTGGAGGTTGAAAAATCAGGATATTGAGCAGACATCAGCGCCTATAAGTCTATTTGTATGAAAAATTTGTATGTTTTTTAGAGATTCATGCTAAACAGTGCGCGAGATTTTCGGTTACATATCGTACCTGGATGGAATACAATAAATGGACCTTTGATAGCTAGGTTACAGCAAGTTACAACAGTGAGATTATCAGATTGGAACGTGCTGGAATAGGAGCACATGTTTATTCCAACCCTCTATGCTTTCTGACATTCAAGGCCTTCCATTGCAGCAGGGGCTGGTCCTGAATCTTTTTCTGAAGCTCAAGATCGCTGGTTAACAGGCTTGGATCTATCACCCCTTCATCGAGGAGTGAATCAAGGAAGGTACGTTCCTCTGACGTAAAGGGAATAACCCTCTGCAAGCCTTCCCGGCATTTTTCCACAAGGGTTGCTCCGTAAGCATCAGGCGAAAGATCTTGTTGAACACTTTGATTGTGCAGTACAGGGAGAAGTTTTCTTCCCAAATCGTCAGGGTCCACAGCTACCGTATCGATAGTAACCTCTCTCCAATCGACACGGTTCATTCCACCGTAAACAACAAATGCCAGTCTGAGTAAATCATTATCAAGTTTCAAGGTTTCGAATATACGGGCTGAGTCATAGAGGTCCCGGGACTGGGTTCTTGCCAGAAGGGCCGCCAGCTTTCCCGCGACCAATTCATGTTGATCCAACACCGGAATATTTTCAGCTACATCACGGCCAATCCGGATTGAGTCTCTCTTCTGAGGTTCCCAAAGAGGCTGTCGGAACATGAAGTTGAAATCCACTTCAAGGTTGCCGGGCTGATTGGTATAGCTGGTATATGACAATATCCACTTGCCGCCTGCATGATCGGTGGGCACCCGTTTGACGGTAAATCCTTCCCGGGAGAATACCGCCTTGCATGCCTGTTCTCTCGTTGGCCTGTCTGCCTTCATCTGTTCACGCTCTACTGAGCCGATATAGTTGAGATCAATATCAACTGATAATCGGGGCAGGTTAAAGATAAATAGATTGAGAGCCGTCCCGCCTTAGAGAACCCACTTCCCTTTCAGGAAGGGGTGTTTATTCAGGGATTGCAGGAGCTGTATGAGATAGAGTACTTTCTCAAGCATCAATGGCCTAAACCCCATCTCTCCTGATAAACGCAGGATTTCCTTTTCAGATAGAATCATATCACATCACTCCATGATCTGTTTATCATTTCCTCGGGTACCAGAAGGTTCCATCTCTTTAATAGAGTGCCATCTTTTCTATTCTGTCTTTGCATATAATGCAGACTTTTGGGCTTGTGCTGTTCCAACTTTTGAAGGAAAGACTCATCTACCATCAATGCTTCTTTATGCTGCTCAAGGTAGAACCCGACCTTTGCAAAGAGTGTGGAATTGTTCAGCAGTATCAGGTAATCATAGACCATTTCCAGATCAAAATATTCAATCGACTCCAGGGATCGCCATATCTCTTCCCATCCTCCGGCCAGATCTGGTCGGGAAAGGAGATCCACCATGGTCCTCTCGAAACCGGTTATCTTTATTTCAGCATCCTGCCTGGTGATTGTAGTCGTTCCAAAATCTTCTTTCTTATGGGCCGACAGCTCTGGATGAACTCGAACTCTTTGATAGGACATGTCCTGAAACTTAAACGGTTCCACCTTTGAAGCGGAGAGAAAGGTCACTCTCCTCGTCATGCTGTATGCCTTCCCGAGAACTTCCAGAGCTGCATGATGAGATAAAACAGCATCGGCTGCTAATTTGGATGCCAGCAGAAAAGGATCGACTTGATATTTCTGTTCATCGAATCCCTTTGGTACAGCAGCAAAAAGCCCCCGACGGATAGAGAGGATCTTCCCGCGCTTCTTGTGATAGGCAAGCGATGATTTTCTTGTATTGGTATTTCCTGTACGATAGGTGGAAAGAAAGGTGTCCAACTCCTCCAAAGTGAATACGGCATGATTGTCGAGGAAGGTTTCAAAGGATGGTATTATATTAACTTGACGATTATCCGACATAGTAGCAATAATATTAGTCCTTTTAGGATTATCTGTCAAGTATGATATGATATGACTTTACGAATGAGAGCGATAGTATCAAACAAAGCAG
>SKXS01000176.1 GCA_007128345.1 Spirochaetia bacterium | reverse complement strand
TGGTGAAGAATTTGACTTGGTTAAGGAAGGAGTGCGGTTCTGTAAAGAATGGCTGTGGCCAGCTATTCGGCTGAATGATCTATGCAAAGATCCTGATATTCAGCAGAAAGAGGAGCGCTAATCAAGCGAACAAAAAATGTGCTAATTGATATCGGCACTATCGTTTCTGGACTAAACCGATACACAGAGTGAGAATTATCTGCCAAATAGTGCGTAAAACATTCACAAATTCCATGATATCATTTCTGCTGCCATGATTGCTTAGTACCCTTTGCTTTACCGTTAAAAGACAGGTACAATAATTCAGTAATATTTATGCAAAGCTAATAGGAGGCTGTCCATGACTGATCACCAGTCAGGCGAGATGAACCGCCCGCGGAAGACATTCGTCATTGATACGAATGTATTCATCCACCGGCATGACGCGATCCTCTCGTTCAAGGATTGTGATGTCGTGATACCCCTGTGGGTGCTGGAGGAGTTGGATAAGCTGAAGACGTATTCGGATGAGCGCGGGAGGAATGCCAGACATGCCATCCGGTTTATAGAAGAGCGGGCACGTAACGGCATACTTGCAGAAGGGGTGAAGATTGAGAACGGTTCCGTGCTGCGGGTGGCGCTGGACTATGACCGCAAGCAGGCTGAGGAATTCGATCTGGACCGCGCAGACAACAAAATCATACTTACCGCCTTAAAGCTGGACCGGCTCAAACATATAGAAGTATTCTTCGTCTCCAAGGACATTAATGCACGGGTCAAGGCCAGGGCTCTGGGCATCAAGGCGGTGGACTACGAAAAGCAGAAAACCAGTTTTACCCACCTCTACCGAGGATACCAGGATGGAGCATTCACACCTGAACAGCTTGAGACATTGGGACGCGAGCAGCATGTCGGCTGGAGCGGAACACTGTTGAGCAATCAGTTCCTTCGCGGTCATGTGAAGGGAACCGATGAATGGGAGGTTGCCAGATACGACAGCAGCCGGGGAGATCTTACCTACGTTGATTCCTATGAACATGGAGTGATGGGAATCTGCCCTCTCAATCCGGAGCAGCGCATGGCTTTCGACCTACTGCTCAACGACTCAATTTCTCTGGTAAGTATCATCGGAAAAGCGGGAACCGGCAAAACGCTTCTTGCCCTTGCTGCAGGGCTTAAGAAGGTATTCGACAGCAAGGTGTATACCAGGCTGCTTGCAAGCAGGCCGATCATGCCGTTGGGCAAGGACCTGGGATTCCTTCCAGGTGACAAGGAGGCGAAGCTCAGTCACTGGATGAAGCCTATTTACGACAACCTGGACTTGATCGTATCCCAGAATTCCCGTCCTGAATTCAAGAATGTAGACAGTCTGCTGAAGAGTGAGAAAATTGAGCTCGAAGCGATCACGTATATCAGGGGGAGATCCCTGCCGAAGCAGTATATTATCATAGATGAGGCACAGAACCTTTCACCCCACGAGATCAAGACTATCGTAAGCAGGTCAGGGAAGGGAACTAAGATGGTGCTTACCGGAGATCCCTACCAGATCGATACGCCGTATCTGGACAGCGACTCCAACGGACTGACCTATCTGGTTGAGGCGTTCAAGGGGCAGCCGATATATGGGCACGTGACCCTGAGCAAGTCGGAACGGAGCCCCCTGGCTGAACTTGCTGCGGAGCTGTTATGACGGACGACTGCGTACGGGTTTCTCTTCTGCAGTGCCCCCTCTTCAAGCAGGCCGATAATCGAGTATTGCAGCAGTGGCTTGATGCCCTCACCCTTGCATGCGAACGGTATGAGCAGAACCAGGTCATCAACTTCCAGGGAGATGCGTACGATCAGCTCAAGGTTCTCATTTCCGGTCGTGTGAGCGCCCAGTTCCAGGACTACTCGGGCAAGGTCATGCGTGTGGAAACCCTGGAGGCTCCTGAAGCTGTGGCTACTGCCGTGCTCTTTTCTCGCGAACAGAAGCTGCCGGTCACTTTGGTGGCCGAGACCGAAGTCAGCCTGGTGAGGATATCTAAGAAAGCCTTGCTGAACCTGATGCAGCGTGACATCAGTGTTCTGGAGAACCTGCTCACCGACATGGGCGACCGCCTTGTCTTTCTGGCTGAAAAGGCGCGGCTCCTGCGGTTCTCAAATCTGAGGCAGAAGATAGCCAGTTATCTCCTCAGTCTCTTCACCTCCATGAGCCGCACCGTTGAGCTGCCCTATACGAGGGAGAAGCTCGCGGAGATGTTCGGTGTGGAACGGCCGTCTCTCTCCCGGGAGCTCTCCCGGATGGATGAAGAGGGCATTATTTCCCTTGACGGAAAGCGGGTGACCGTACCCAGGATTGAAGATCTTGAGGAAATATTGGATTTATTTGACTGATGGTAACACGTGTTACATAGGTATTCAGATTTTCTGAGTAAGGTAGGGACAACCTTACTTCAGGAGAGACGTATGAAACGAGATATCATCACAATAGATGAGCAGAAATGCAACGGATGCGGAGCGTGCATACCCGGCTGCCCCGAGGGAGCGCTGCAGATTATTGACGGGAAGGCCAGACTGGTCAGCGACCTGTTCTGTGACGGTCTCGGGGCATGCATCGGCACCTGCCCGGAGGGTGCCATTACCATTGAACAGCGGGAAGCGGAACCCTACGATGAGTATCAGGTTATGATCAAGCGGATCATCCCCAAGGGAAAAGAAACGATCCTAGCACATCTGAAGCACCTCAAGGAACACGGTGCAGAGACCTACCTCAAGGAAGCTGTTGAATGTCTAAGGGATTCGGATTATCCGGAAGCCGGGGAAATCATCAGGTCTATTGAGCAGCCGACTGCCCCCATCCAGGGCGGATGCCCGGGGACTCTCTCACGTGCATTCAGCCCTCCGCGGACAGCCCATGCCGCTCCGGTATCGTCAGCCCTGAGCCATTGGCCGGTCCAGATGCACCTGATGAACCCCCAGGCTCCCCATTACCGGGGTTCTGATTTCGTCCTGGCTGCGGACTGCACGGCCTTTGCAATGGGTCCGTTTCACAGTCACATTCTGAGCGGAAAGACTCTGGGAATTGCATGCCCGAAGCTTGATCAAGGACCGGAAATATACAAAGACAAGCTTATATCGCTCATAGACAAGGCTGAAATCGACACTCTAACCGTGGTGGTCATGGAAGTTCCCTGCTGCAGGGGCCTAGTAAAGCTTGCCCTGGATGCCGCCAGGGAGGCAAAGCGTACCATACCGGTGAAAATGATCCAGATCAGCATCCAGGGGGAGAAGCAGTTTGAGCACTGGGTAAGCACCTCTGCCGATGCGGTGTAAAAGCAAAGACTATTGAAATACGCGGCCACCCGCGCTATACTGACGGCATATTACTTCCGAGCTCTCCGATCTACAGCACACAATGCTACGAACGGGGAGCCGAAGGGCTGTACGGGAAACGGTACAGCCTCCCGTGTTTGGAAAGGAAGGTCTATGTCTGTACATACCGTAAAATTTCGTTTTCTCAGTCTTCTGCTTGTATGCGTTCTTCCGTCAATTTATGCATTTACCCTCAGGGTGAACAGCACGGATTCGAACATTACTCCTGAAATGGTCCGTAGGCTGGGATTCGTTTCTAATTCAGGATGGACAATATCCCTGGGGGAACTGTCTCCTCTGGTATTTGAACTGGACCGTCTGTCAGTGACCGCAGAAAATGGTGAAATCCACGTAATCCCCTTGGATCAGGTGGGAGGCAACATATTCCAGGTATACCTCTCTCATGACGGGGAAGAGTACTCAGTGAGCTACCCGGGAGGATCGGTTACTGCTGCCGCGGCAGCGGATATTTCAGGAAGTCTCCTGCAGCCCCGTCCGCTTGAAGTCTGGATCAGCTGGGAAGGAACCGCAGCATTGAGGCGGGAAATCCTTCAGTTTTCCGAACTCTTCAACATACCCGTCACCATCCAGGATATTCCGAGCATTCCCCAGAAACTGGTCTCCTACGACCGATCGGGAGAGCGGATGCCCGATGCGGTTATGCTTCAGTCGGATCATCTTCCGCAGTACCTCCAGGAGCGGCTGCTCCAGCCCATGGGAGGCACCCTCTCTTCAGATATTCATCGAAACGGTATTGAAGCCTTCACCTATGACGGTACTCTCTGGGCAGCACCCTTGTATGTGGACTCCCATGTACTCATCTACAATCCGGAAATTCTGATGATTCCCGATGGGGAAGAGGTAACCATGGAGGAGATCGAAAAACTCCTGGAGAACCTCAAGGAACATCAGGGCATTACCCCGGCATCGTGGAACCTCTATTCTGCGTACTGGCTTGTTCCGTTTATCTACGGGTTCGGCAAGGATGCACTGCTTGATGAAGATGGGAGCATTACCGTAACTGATGATGCCACCAGAAGAGCACTGGCATATCTCATGGACCTCAGAAATCGGGGACTGCTTGATCCCCTCGAACGTGACGGCATGATGGCTGCCTTCCTGCAGGGAAGGGTGGGTATGATTTTGACCGGATCATTTGCTATTCCGGGACTCGAACAGCTCGGCGTACCCTTTGCAGTTGCTCCCTACCCGATCCTTGAGGAGACAGGGAGGGCATTAGCTCCCTTGCTTGACTACAAGGGATTTGCCGTAACCAGACGAGCGCACAATCCTGCGGCAGCTTTTCGGCTGATGGAATACCTTACCTCACGACGGGTGCAGGAAAGTCTCCCGTCGGGCATCGGCAAGCTTCCTGCTGATGCTCACGCCATTGAAGGCGCACATAAGCAGAATCCTTATGCAGACGTACTGCGTGTGAGCCTGGAGCGGGGGACCGTCATCCCACCGTACCCTGCCTACAGTATTTTCAAGGATGTTTTCTGGAGTATGCTTCGTCTCATCGTATCAGGGAGGATTCCCCTTGAAGACGGGCTGAACCGTGCTCAGACCCTCATAGATAACCGGCTGCAGGATGTCCTGCGGTATCAATAGGAGGAACCTATGAATATACATCTGCTGCGCACATCAGCAGTTCTGTGCTTCCTTGCGCTTCTGATTGGATGCGCAACCCCCCTTAAAGTATCTGCTCCCGAATGGAAGCTCCAGCTCAATGGGATAGAACAGATGGCCGTTACCCATGCTGATATGCAGACAGGCACCTTTACCGAGGTAACACGGGAATCCTACCAAGGCGTGCTCCTTGCATCTCTTGCTGCTGGAATCGACGGCTCTGAAGCAGATGACTACACAGCATGGCAGTCAGGGTACGAGATTACTCTGACATCCTCGACCGGGTATGCCGTCACGATTGATACCCGTGACTACAGCCCCGATGACCTGGTGCTGGTATACCGTGAAGACGCTTCCGTTACCCCGCTGTATCTTGCCGGTACAAAACTTCCGCAGGATCTAATAATCCGTGATGTTGTATCCGTCGAAGTCTCCATGCCCTCTGCTGCTGGGGATCCTCAGGTAATCCTTGAGGTGCACCCGGGGACGGAGGAGCCTACATATCTCACCATAGACATGCTCGAACCATTTTCAGTTGAGGGGAGGGGAGCCTACACGACATCAGCAGGCACCTATAACGAGGCTTACTACCACGGCATAGACATTCTGGAGCTGGTATGGTCATTCGGGTATGGGGAGGGCGACACCTTGACAGCTGTCGCCAGTGACGGATTTGAGATGCGCTATTCTGTCAGTGAATTCATGGAAGATCAGGAAGGAACCTGGATCCTTGCGTACCTGGAGGACGGAAACCTCCTAGCCGAAGGGATAGGGCCCTTTCGGGTGATTAAGATAGGCGACCCGGTACCCAATATACCGGGGAGCAGATCAGCGAGGATGGTAGCTGCGCTGAAGCTGCCGTAATACTCTATGGTACAGAAATCGGGCAGGACATCCCTTGTGCTCGCCGCTCCCATGGTGCTGGCGGCTGTAATTTTTCTCATCTATCCGGTATTTCATGGGCTGCTTCACTCCCTTTTTGACTTCCAGGAGGGACGTGCTGCATGGCTCCATTTTATGGGATACCGTCTTGCCCTGCAGGACCGCGCACTGCGCTACAGTCTTGTGGTTACCGTGCTGTGGAGCACCGGTATTGTTGCCCTGACGCTCATCATATCAGTTACCCTCGCATCCCGGATGGCTCTTGGAGGAAAGGCAAGAAGAATCCTCTATACGGTTCTTCTGCTGCCCTGGGCGATTCCTGTCTATATTGCTGTGCCGCTGTGGCGTGCCATGCTCTACGGAAACGGGGGCGAATCACTGGTCACCTGGATTACCGGCTTTCGGATTCCCATGATGGAAGACCCTGCGGCGGGGTTCTTTTCCGCCATGGCGGTGAGCGTCTGGATGCAGATCCCCTTTACCGTCTTCATCTGCTACAGTCACCTCAAGCGGCTCGGTAAGGAGATGATTGATGCCGCCGCACTAGAGGGCTGCGGGGTGCATGAAGTCATCCGATGGATCTTCATTCCGCAGCTGCGGACCCCTCTGCTCATGCTCGCGTTCCTCAACGGCATCGGAAGCTTCAAGGAATTTACCTCCATCTACCTCATGACTGCAGGGGGACCGCCCCTGGTGTCGGGGATTACCGACAGGTATATCATCGGGGCGACCACCACCATCGGTGTGTTCCTCTATCAGGTGTTCCAGGGCATGCACCACTATGCCCTCACTGCCTCATTCGGTGTGATCATGGCAGCCGGAGTGGCCATCCTGGTGGTCCTTTGGAGAACCGCCAAGCGCAGGCACGCTGAAGGAAGAATTTTCCGCATGCGCCTGATTGCTGCGGCCGTGCATTTCCTGCCGCTGGGCCCCTGGTCGTGGGCTTTCGGTGCCGCCTATCTTGCCGCAAGCAGGAACAGAAAACTCTTTCTTGCTGTCTGCTGCGTGCATGCAGCATGTACCGCATACTGGATTGCAGCGTTCGGTGTGCTGGAAGGACTGAATCCGGCACTGATTCTTGCCGCAGGCATCAGCCTTGACCAGCTGAGCCATAGGGATTCCATCCAGGTCATCACGCCGTGGAGGGCTCGGATATCATTGCTCCTGCACCACGGACTGTTCTCTCTCTCCAGTTCACTGCTGGTGATCTCATCAGTGCTGCTGATCTACATGCTCGTATGGCTGAGCATATCTGGTGCAAATATCGTGACCGTCACTGGATTCCTTCCTCCCTTCGCCAGCCTTGAGACGTTCCGCAGGACTCTGTCCAGCCCGAATGTCTGGAGAAGCTTCGGCAATACCGTGCTCATCGCTTCCGGTGCCGCAGTACTGCTCCCGCTTATCGTGCTCCCCGCCGCAGCAGCCCTGCAGGAGCGGGGAAAGCACAGCGGTGACCGATGGATAACTATGCTCCAGCTTGCAGGCACAGCAGGAGGAATCCATACACTCATCCCCCTTTTCTTTCTGCTTTCCCCGGTTGGGCTTCTGGATACCCGTACGGCAGTCATCCTGGTCTATACTTCCGGAAGCATCCCCACGGCGCTCATGGTTGCCGTGGCGTACTATGAGCATATCCCCTATTCACTCCATGAATCCGCGCGTTTGGACGGGGCGACGACTGCACAGCGGCTGCGATACATCTTCGTGCCCCTGTCCATACCCGCGGCGGCTACCTGCGCCCTGGTAGGGTTTGTCAGCGGATGGAACGGATTCCTCGTTCCGCTGCTGTTTATCCGTTCCGAGGGACTCTACCCCATCAGCCTCCAGCTCCACCGTTACGTGGGAGGCGCAGCCAGCGCCCAGGCTGACTGGTCGTCATTCGCCGTGCTCTCCATGGTCAATCTGCTGCTGGTGGTCCTCATGCTCTCCCGCCTCAAGGGACCACTGGGGAAGACCGCCCTGCAGGATTATTCCGAGTGATGCTGTCAATCGGTCACATGAAAGACATAGAGCTCATGTTCCGATGTTGAAACGGCATAGACATAGCCGTTGGCCGAATCAACTGCCAGGGCATGGACCGGGCCGCATGGAGAAAAGGAGCTGTAGGAGAGGCTTCCATCGAGTTCTCGGTCGAATACAGTGACGCCCCTCCTTGATACATTTGCTACGTAGACTCTGTCCTGATCAACAGCAACAGCACGGAGCCCCGCCAGGTAGGCTTGATCAAAGTCTGACTCCTTAAGGCGGTATGTCTGGGAAAACGAATCACCGTCATGGGTGAACAGGCAGAGGAAATCATTGGAGACGGTGAACAGCTCATCGGGACTAGCAAAAACTGCATGGTATATCCTGGAGATGCCGGCTGTCTGATTGTAC
Organism: Spirochaetia bacterium; assembly: GCA_007128345.1. Lineage (GTDB taxonomy): Bacteria > Spirochaetota > Spirochaetia > PWKH01 > PWKH01 > SKXS01. The sequence continues at coordinate 4,782 of SKXS01000176.1, read as the reverse complement.
GCATAGCTGAATCCCTCTTCCCAGACAAGAGACCCAGCCTCCAAAGAGAACAGATGGAGCGAACTGTTGTCATGGCAGGCAACTGCGAGACGGCTGCCGTCAGGCGACACATCAAGCTTTCGGGGACTGTCCATGGAAAGTTCAGCCGGGGAGCCGACTGCGGCCGCGGGAACCAGGGAGCCTCCTGCCCGCTCAAACCGGTAGACCATTCCGGTACCCTGGTCACTGACATAGAGATCAATGTGGTTCGGTGCGAACGCCACGTCCGACAGCTGCCCCATCTGGATGACCGTGCCTCCCAGTTCAAAGGAGTTCGCAATACAGGCTTCCTGGCTGTACATGCCGGTTATCTGATCATAGGTGAAGGTGATGACTGTTGGATCATCATCGGTAACCGCAGCAAGGACTGTTCCGCATCCCGAAACATCCAGCGACCTGACGCGCCGAAGTATTCCGTCTGCAGGATCCTCAAGGGTCTGATGCACTGTCAGGATACCGCTGTAGTCAGGAGCGTACACCTGTACAGCGCTGCTTAGCCGTGCGGCAGCAGCAACATATCCGTCAGCTGTGGTGATGACATCGCTCACTCCCCTGAGTTCGATGCCGGGAAAATCATCACTGAGGACCTGGACAAGAAAGAGATCCTGGTCCAGGTCGTAAGGAAGGGTCTCGAACTGGTATGATACGGCACCCCAACTGCCCTGCTTGTCGGTATGGGCGACAATGTCCAACTGGTTGAACCCCCTGATAGGGGTTATATAGGCATCCCTCCCGTGGAGCACCGGAAATCCATTGAGGTACCAGGTCACTTCAACTTCATCGTCTGCGTAGTAGGGTGAGGAATCCGGAAAGTACTCCAAGTGCATCGCAATACCCTCATAGACCAAATCCGGTATCCCGTGCACCGTACCGCTTACCGGTACTGACCGGTGATCCTGCAGGATCATGATGCCGCTGACCTCGGCAAGCTGGGGTATTATGATGATGTCATATTCAATATGTTCCCCCTCCAGGACATGGAGCACTTTGACGCACCCCCCGGAAGGAACTCCGGCACTTTTGAGGATAAACTGCACAGTATAGGATCCCGGAAGCACCTGGGAGCTGAACCTGGCAGTACCACCTCCCTGGTTCGGAACAATTCTCACAGGGTTGTCCGCGCCTTCAGGTTCCTGTGCGTCTAAGAGGTAGACCACCAGCATCGGTTCCACGAGCCCTTCAGTATCCCAGGACACATCCAGGGTAAACGAGCCGTTGCCTTCGGTGCGGTAGAGATCAATGTGGACCGTATTATCCTCAGTGGTCAGGAGCATGGTGGTGCTCCCCGATGATATCGGGGTGCCCAGATCATTGACCCCCAGAACATTGATCGTCCAATTTCCGACGTACAGTCCGCTGACGGTTGCTGTCGGTCCGCCGGCAGTGACCGTAAATGTGCTCTCCTGCGGTCCCGTACCGCTGATGATGTAGCTTTCCACCTCAAGACTGACACCTTCAGGCACCAGGGTGCTCCTTTCTGCACCGGTGCTGCTGATCATAATTGTCAGGTCTGCAGTAACCGGAACCGCCTGCATGCATGAACTCATGATCGGCAGGGCAAGCAGCACAGCCAATCGCACCAGCAATGAACTTCTGATTATAGTATTCTTCATATCGTCCTCCTGAAGATGAGATTGTCTGAAGACGATCTGCTGATTCACAATGAAAAGAGAATGTGCCATACTTTACCTATGGTTTCCGTGGTGATCCCGGTGCACAACCGAAGAATACTCGTCAGGCAGGCGATCGCATCCGTCCTCAGCCAGACTTACCGTAACTTTGAGCTCATCATTGCTGACGATGCCTCCGATGACGGGATCGAAGAGGATGCCCTATGGTGGAAAAGTGATAACCGAATTCGCTATCTGCGTATTGAGCGAAGCGGATTTCCCGGGGCAGTGAGAAACTTCGGTGTCAGTGAAGCCCGGGGCGAGTGGGTTGCCTTCCTGGATTCCGACGATCTCTGGTACCCCCGAAAACTTGATATCCAGATGAATTGTCTGGCACGTGAACCGGGCCTCCGATGCATCCACGCGCGGGAGACATGGCTGAGAGGAGAGAGGGTTGTCAGTCAGGCGTCTCAGAGGCATAAGCGAACAGGTGACATCTTTGCAGACGCACTGCGCAAGTGCATCATAGGCCCGTCAACGGTTGTATTGGAGAGACGCCTCTTCAATGAGCTGGGCGGGTTTCGGGATGACCTGGAGATAGCCGAGGATTACGAGCTTTGGCTGAGACTCACCGCGCGCTTTCCGGTAGCCTATGTGGATGAACCGCTGGTGGTGAAGCGATCAGGTCACGGTATGAGTCAGCTGTCTGAAACCTATGGTCATATTGAAGGCTTCAGGATCACCGCTTTGGAGCATTTGCTGCAGAGCTCCTGGCTGGAAGATGACCCCGTAAGACGCGCTGCTGCTGAACGGGAGCTGGTACGCAAGTGCGCCATCTTTGCTTCAGGGGCAAGGAAGCGGGGAAACATCGCTGAGGCTGAGCGCTGTGAGGCAGCTGCAGCTGCATTCAGCCGCGACAGACATTCATAAGACGAGGCGCTCTGCGGATCAATCCTCAATGACAATGGGTACGTAGACAGGACTCACTCGCGGGAAAGATACTCTCTCAGTACGTGGGAGAGATCGCTTCTGCTGGAAGCGTATGTAAGGACAGCACGGAGATACCCTTCGGGAGAACCAATGTCCAGTCGCTCCCCGGTGAGCTCCCGATAGACCACTTTTCGCTGTTCCATGAGTTTCTTCAGCGCATAGATATGGTAGTACTCGCCCCCTGCATGGGCTTTCCAGCCCTCTTCCAGGTAGTCAAACAGTTCTGGAGTATAGAGGTACCGACCGACAGAAGCCTCTCTGCTTGGTTCCTCTCCTGGATTCGGTTTCTCCACAATGTCCATCACGTGCAGCCCGTCAGTATCGAGCTTGAGCACACCGTAGCGGTGCAGTTCAGGAGGATCATGAATTGCAGCCAGGACGCTGCATCCAGTCTGCTCGTAGGTCTCCATCAGCTGTGCTGAAAGCGATGGAGTGCCGAAGTGCAGGTCGTCGGGATACGCGCAGATGAACGGACCGTCATCCAGGAGGCTTCTTGCCTGGAGCAGCGCATGGCCTGTGCCGAGCATCTCCTGCTGTCGGATGAAGCAGACCTTGATATCCCTTGGACGGATTTTCGCAAGTTTTTCATTATTGCCTTCACGGATGAAGAGCTCCTCGAGCTCAATTTCCCGGTCAAAGTAATCCTCCAGGCTTTTCTTCCTGCGTGAGGTGATGATGACCACTTCACGGATGCCGGCAGAGACGAACTCATCTATGATGAAATCAAGTGAAGGAGTATCAATGAGGGGAAGCATCTCCTTGGGAACTGTCTTGGTGACGGGGAGGAACCGGGTGCCGTACCCGGCAGCTACAATCAGTCCTTTCATGGAGGAACTCCTTGCATCTTCAGTGTGCTCATGATGATAGGGTACCGATAACCTTTTTTCAAGAGGTGCTTTCCTTATTATCAGCCAGGTGATACAATCTTTTCCAAGGAGCAAGCAAATGAAATACGTAAGAATAGACCTCCAAGGTGCATACCGGGAGATCGGGCCGCAGGTAGCGGGGCTCGGCAGCATATCCATGGATGAGACGTTCCGGTTCGATCACTTCATGGAGACCGTCGCCAAGATCATCAAAGCGAAGGCAGTCAAGCGTGTGCTGGTTGTCCGGGGAAGCGATTTCTCCCTGCTGCCCTTCGGAGCTCTTGAGGCAGTCCGTAGTCAGCTGAAACGCCTGGTAGATGCGGGGAAGGAGGTGCACTACTGTGCATCAGATTACGATCTGGTGGACTGCTGTCTCTCATCGGTTTGTACAAAGAGAATAGTGCATCCACTGGGAAGCGTCACCTTCTTTGGTATTGCCCGTGGAGGATTATTCTTCAAGCAGCTTCTGGAGAAGTACCGTATCAAGGCGGAAGTAACCCGCAGAGGCAGGTACAAGAGCGCGGGAGATCCCTTCAGGACAGAATCCTTTGATGAGTTCAACCGTGAACAGTGGCAGCGGGTGCTGGACCTCACGGTAGCAGAACTGCGCAAGACTGTGGAGCAGGCTCCTGGATTCAGCGCTGACGCACTGGATGAACTGCTCTCCGGCAAGCTGCTTACGGCCCCGCAGGCGGTGGAGCGGGGGATTGTCCAGCAGGCCCTTTCAGCTGAAGATCTGACATATGCCTGGAAGCAGGAGAAGGTGAAGCGCAAGAAGATCGCAAAACCAAAGGGAAAATACGGGAGGGGAAAGAAGATTGCCGTGCTGGTTTTTGAGGGAGCAATTGTCGAAGGAAAAAGTCGGATGGATCCCCTGATCGGTCAGGCTGTGGGTGATCGTCCTATGGTCAAGCAGATCCGTAAGCTCCGGGAAGACAAACGTACCAAGGCAGTACTCTTTCGGATCAATTCGGGAGGCGGATCAGCCATCGCCAGTGAGAGTATCGTCAAGGAGCTTAAGCTGCTTGCCCAGAAGAAGCCGCTGGTAGTATCCATGGGACCGGTGGCAGGCAGCGGCGGATACTGGATATCTGCAGCAGGTGAGCGCCTCTTTGCCCAGCCGACCACGATTACCGGCTCCATTGGCGTCATACACCTTCACTTTCAGCTTGATGAGGCTCTTTCAGCTTACGGCATTGCAACTGATGTGGTGAAGCATGGAAAGTCAGCTGACTTCGGTTCATCCATGCGGGCTATGGACGACCAGGAAAAGGAAG
>SKXS01000003.1 GCA_007128345.1 Spirochaetia bacterium | reverse complement strand
GCTGGCCATGAGTGCGGGATGGGTGGTGAGCTCCGACTCAACAAGCTGGTCATAGGGACACGTACTGCACGTGATGTGCTCAGGGCAGGTCTTACTGGATACGATACCCATGAGCATGTATCGGCACTGCTTCATCGTCCCGGGCACAGACCGCAAGGTGTCAGCAGTTATTGACTCCATCTGCATCTTTCCCGTGGGACACACATAGGTGCACAGACCGCAGCCGATGCAAGATTCCGGATGGTAGGAAAACGGCACATCCACCCCACGTGAAATCCCCCTCCCGGAAAAGGCAAGACATTCCTCCCCTACTACATCGCGGCAGGCCCTGACGCACAGCCCGCAGAGTATGCAGTCGTCCGGACGGTCAGCATCAAACCTGGTATCCTCCACCCCCCAGGTCCGGGCAAATTCCCTGATCTGTTTCACCTCACCGCATCGTGCAAGAAGCAGCTCCAGGATGATCCTCCTCCCGCTGAGCACCTTCGGTGAACTGGTCGAAATTACCAGCCCTTCAAGCACTGGACTGGTGCATGAAGCCTGGAGCCGGGAACGCCGCCCGTCAAAGATCTCAACCGTACAGACCCTGCATGCCCCATAGGGGTGCATTCCCTCCTGATAACACAGTTGGGGAACCGTTATGCCGGCCTGCATGGCAGCTTTGAGAATCGTAGTTCCCTTGGGGACGGTCACCTCTGTGTTGTCAATGGTACATGTTACCATGGCCTTTTTGGCCTGCGCATCACTCATGGACACCTTCCTTCAGCGGCACCCTTCGCGGTTTTTTCCCGTAGTCGCACCTGAGGCATCTGCGTGCCTGGTTTTGGGCTACCGATTCCGACCAGGGAAGCTCAACCTCCTCAAAGTTATGGACCCTGCGCTCAACAGGAATGACGCTCAGCAGTTCCCTCGGGTAGGAGACCGGCTCCGCATCCGGATCAAATGGTGTATCCAACTGAGCCTCCACCCTCCAGAATGCGTTGTCGCTACCGGTAAACTGCATATCCATACCGACTGCAGCCCGTTCTCCCGACGCAATCGCCTTGACCACCGTGAGCGGTCCGTCAACGCAGTCCCCTCCGGAAAAAATCCCGGGACAGGAAGTTTCTCCGGTCACCGGATTCACCTCGATGCAGCCGAGGGAATTGACGCTGATCTGCGTATCACCGAAGAGGGCCTGGGGATCCATACGCTGGCCTATGGCAATGATGATCTGGTCAGCCTGCATGACAAAGGGAGGCGCATCCTTCGGGGTCGCCTTGCGCCGTCCCGACGAGTCAAACCCCCTCAGCTCCATAGCTATGCACTTGAGCCCGGCGACATGCCCTTTTTCATCCAACGCAATTTCCACCGGCTGGGTAAGCGGCAGGATGTCGATCCCTTCCTTGACCGCTTCGTCAACCTCTTCCGCATATGCGGGCATTTCCACCTTGCTCCTGCGGTAGATGATCTTCACTGACTGGGCTCCCAGGCGAAGGGCGGTACGGGCGGCGTCAACTGCGGCATTTCCCCCGCCGACGACTACCACATGCTCACCGACTTCCACAGATCCCCTGATATTGTACTGCTGCAGGAATGGGACGGCCTGCACGACGCCCTGGGCGTCCTCACCGGGTATGCCTATATCGACTGAGTCAGGCGTTCCCACACCGATAAAGATCTTTTCAAATCCCTCATCTCTGAGGCTCTCCAGGGTGAAATCCCGGCCAAGCACCTGCTTCGTGAGAACCTTTGCTCCCAGCCGCTCTATCATGCGGACTTCCCGGGCAACTGTTTCACGGGGAAGGCGGTAAGCGGGTATGGTCTGTACAAGCATCCCTCCGGGCCGTGTCGATGCCTCAAACACCGTCGGCTTGTACCCGAGACGACAGAGAAAGTAGGCGCATGAGAGGCCTGCGGGTCCCGCCCCGATGACGGCAATCTGCTTCCGGGCGTTCGTGCTGTTTTTCATGACCTTGGGTACCTGTATGGTAATCTCCTGGTCAACGAGAAACCGCTTGACGGCCCGGATGGATACCGGCTCATCTAAGGAAATCCTCTGGCATCTGTCCTCGCAGGTGTGGAAGCAGACCCGGGCGCAGACAGCGGCAAAGGGATTGCGTTCCCGGTGGAGTCTAAGTGCTTCGTTATACCTTCCTTCAGCAACAAGGGAGACAAATCCGGGCACATCGACATATGCAGGGCATGCATTCTGGCAGGTTGCCCGCACCAGGCTGACGCACACCCCTGCCTCGCAGTATGAGTCCCTGATGTGCGCTTCGTACTCATGACGAAAATGCCTGAGGGTGGAGAGCACGGGGTTGGCGGCTGTCTGTCCCAGGCCGCACTGGGAAAAATCCTTTACCGCCTGGGCTGTCTCCTTCAGAAGCTCCAGGTCCGATTCACTACCCTCGCCGTCGCACATGCGGTTGAGGATATCGAGCATCTGAGAAATGCCTTCCCTGCAGGGAGTGCATTTTCCGCATGATTCCTCCTTCAGGAAATCAAGGAAGTACCTGGCGACATCAACCATGCAGGTCTCCTCATCCATGACGATCATCCCGCCGGAACCCATAATAGTTCCGGCACTGTTAAGCTGCTCGTAGTCAACCGGGAGATCAAGCAGGGATTCCGGGAGGCACCCTCCCGAGGGACCTCCGGTCTGCACAGCCTTGAACTGCTTGCGGTTGAGCACTCCCCCGCCTATCTCAAATACAGCCTCCCGGAGCGTCAGCCCCATGGGCACTTCTATGAGGCCCGTGTTGGCTATCTTTCCAACGAGGCTGAATACCTTCGTTCCCTTGCTTGTATCAGTCCCCAGCGAGGCAAATTCCTTATGTCCGTTCGCTATGATGTAGGGTACATTCGCCCAGGTCTCCACGTTGTTTATGTTCGTGGGCTTTCCCCATACTCCTGATTCAGCCGGGAAGGGAGGTCTCTGGCTGGGCTCGCCGGGCATGCCCATGATTGACGCGATGAGAGCGGTCTCCTCCCCGCACACGAAGGCGCCTCCGCCCCGCACGATCGACAGGTCAAAACTGAAATCGGTACCCGCGATATTCCTGCCCAGCAGACCAGCTAAACGGGCATCAGTAATTGCCCGCTCAAGCTTTGCAATGGCCTGGGGATACTCATCCCTTATATACACAATCCCCTGCCGGGACCCTATTACATAGGCTCCGATGATCATCCCTTCCACTACTGAGTGAGGATCACCTTCCAGGATTGAACGGTCCATATAGGCCCCGGGATCCCCTTCGTCAGCGTTGCATATGATGAACTTTTCCTCGGATTCCTGCTCCATGGTGATGCGCCATTTCTCAGCGGTGGGGAATCCCGCGCCGCCCCGTCCCCGGAGACCCGAGCGCTCTATGGTCTTCAGCACATCGACTCTTTTGCTCTGGGTCAGCGCAGCAAGCAGAGCCTGGTATCCTCCTGAGGCAGCATATTCGGCAATGCTTTCAGGATCGATATAGCCGCAGTTGCGCAGAGTGATCTTTTTCTGCTTGCTGAAGAAATCAAGCTTATCCAGGGGCGGATACTCCGGGGAGGCGGCCTGTTCATCAAGGGAGCAGAGCACCTGCTTTGACGGCAGAGCGCCTGATGCAAGT
>SKXS01000001.1 GCA_007128345.1 Spirochaetia bacterium | reverse complement strand
CTTGATGAAATTTTACGTTACTACATGCGAGGTGTCAATAAAATTATTATTTTTCTTTTTGTGAGATAAGCAGATATTCAGAATTTCCTATGCTCCGAGCGAGTTCTGTAGCTATCTATACATGCAGGGTATCCAATAGAGAATGTTTGCCATACATCATGTGCGCTGTTGGTGCGTAATTACTTACTGCCAGGCCCGGCCTTGGAGCGCAGGGTAATTTTCTTTTCAAGTTCTACTGCAAAAAACAGAAGAATACCAACTCCCAATATCAGCAACCATTCATGAATGCCTATGGAAGCGGTATCAAAAAGCAGGTGGAATGCAGGGACATAGGTAAATACTGCTTGTAAAACTAGTACGATCACCACAGCTGCCCAGACAAACTTTGTTGCCGTCAGCCCCCGACGGCTAAATGAAGAAGCATGCATTAACCTGCTTGCAAAGAGATAGACAATTTCCCCAAAGACAAGTGCATTTACTGCAACAGTTCTTGAGAACGCAAGGGGAGCGTCGTTCGAGCGGTACCAGGCAAAGAGTCCGAGAGATCCTGCCATGAGGAGGACCGAGACGAAGAGGATGCGAATAAGAAGGCTCACAGGCACCAATGATTCATCCGGACTTCTGGGCGACCGTTTCATGACATCCTGTTCCATTGGCTCGAATGCAAGTGCGAGTGCGAGGGTTACTGCCGTTACCATATTGACCCAAAGAATTTGTGCGGGTGTTATCGGCAGGGTGAGTCCAAATAGTATGGCGGCAATAATGATAAGCGCTTCTCCTCCATTTGTCGGAAGTATGAAGAGCAGGGATTTTTTTAGATTATCATAGACAGTTCTTCCTTCCTCAACCGCATGGGCGATTGAGGCAAAATTATCATCTGCCAGCACCATCTCAGCAGCCTCTTTTGCAGCCTCCGTCCCTTTGATTCCCATGGCTATTCCAATATCTGATTTTTTAAGCGCCGGTGCATCATTTACCCCGTCGCCAGTCATCGCGGTGATGTTTCCAATTTTCTGAAGTGCGGTAACCAGCCGAAGCTTATGTTCCGGGCTAACACGTGCAAATATATCTGTTTTTCGAACCGTTTCGACAAGCTCTTCGTCTGACATTTTGTCAAGTTCAGCACCGGTCACTGGTTCTGATTCTTTGCCGATACCAAGCTGATGTCCGATGTATCGAGCAGTCGCAGCATGATCACCAGTAATCATCTTTACGGTAATGCCTGCTTCCTGACATTCCCGCACTGCAGCAATTGCTTCTTCACGCGGAGGGTCCATAATACCGACAAACCCTAATAAGGTGAGGTTGCTGCCCACATCGTCTGGAGACAGTGTTTTAGGAAGACTGTCAAGCGAGTCATGTCCAGTCTCGGCAATTGCCAGCACACGCTGGCCTGTGCCGGCCATGTGTTCACCAACCTGCTTCCAGTATGTATGATCCAGCGATTCAACCGATCCATCTGCGGTTCGTTGGTGGGCACACATGGCAATGAGCACATCCGGGGCTCCTTTGACCAGCATAAGAATACGGTTGTTTAAGCCTCCGGGAAACTCTCGGTCAGCTTCATCTAAATCGTGAACCGTTGCCATAAACTTATAGGAAGAGTCAAACGGCAGTTCAGCTGTTCTTGGCCAGTGTTTCTGTGCGTCATACAGCCAGATCTCAGCCTTGCCGGCTGCGGCCAGCAGTGCTCCTTCAGTGGGATTGCCTTCGATCGCCCACCCTTCATGGGAGTCGCGCAATCTACCGTCATTGCAGAGCGTTCCAGCAAGCAGCAGTCGCTTGAGCGACGGGATTTCATCAACATCAAGAGCTGTCTGATCTGGAGATGCCTCGTGCCCTGCCGCGTCGATTTCCTTAAATTTTCCTTCAGGAGCATACCCAGTACCGGTAACCTGATAAGTCTTACCGGGCAAAACAATTGCAGTAACAGTCATTTCGCTCTTTGTCAATGTTCCTGTTTTATCAGAACAGATGACAGTTACCGATCCGAGCGTCTCTACTCCTGGAAGCTTTCTGATGATGGCATTCCGTTTCGCCATTTTCTGGACACCAACGGCTAAGGTAATCGTCATGATTGCCGGCAAACCCTCGGGGATGGAAGCAACAGCAATACCAACTACCGCCATGAACAGGTCAGTCATCTCCAATCCGGCGATAAAATATCCAATTGCCAGTGTCACAATCCCAATTGCCAGGATGATGATAGTGAGATACTTACTGAACTGAGCAACCTGCTTAAGCAGAGGAGTAGTAAGTGTCTCCACATGAGATAGCATAGTAGTGATTTTCCCAATTTCAGTTTGAGAACCAGTAGCGCACACAATTGCTTTACCCTGTCCTGAAACTACAAGGGTTCCTGAATACACCATGGAAAACCTGTCACCTAGGGCAGCTTCTTTTCCTACGGCATCAGGCTGCTTCTCGACTGCTTCAGCTTCTCCAGTCAAAGCCGCTTCATTAATGCGCAAGCTGCTGGATTGAAAGACCCGTGCATCAGCTGGCACTTTGTCACCAGGCGAAAGAAGAATTATGTCTCCTGGGACTAATTCTGCTGCAGACATCTCTCTTACGTCACCATCCCGGAGGACACGTGTATGGAGAGAAAGCATTCCTTGAACAGCCTGCAGGGCTTTTTCCGCTTTACCTTCCTGAATATACCCAATTGAGGCATTAATTATCACAACTGCCAGAATGATCCATGTATCAACCCAATGATTAAGCAAAGCGGTAACAACAGCTGCTGCTATGAGTACATAGATGAGCATATTATGAAAGTGGCTTAAAAATTTAAGTATGGGATGAGCTTCCTTAGGCTTTGGAAGTGTGTTAGGTCCATAGGTATCAAGTCGTCTGCGGGATTCTTCTTTGCTGAGCCCATCCGGTCCTGCATCCAGTTCTGCAAGTACATCTGAAGTATTCATTGCATGGTGATGATTATTTTTCATAGTACTGGATATGCTAGGAATCTGTCGAACATTTGTCAACTGGTATTTTTGGGCTTACGGAAAAGCCATTAGAATGAGAAAGACAGTTCCTATGCTCATAAGTACAGGAAGTATGATGCCTCCTATACGCCAGGCAGCTAAGGCTGCTACAGATATTCCGATGATACCTGCCAAAGGGAAGAAGGAGAAATCCACAATAAGCCCAGGAAATAAGAGAGCTCCAAGTGTTGCAACTGGAATAATTGATAGAAAGCGCTTTATGTGTCTGGGTAATATACCCGCATGCGCAGCAAAAAATGGCAATACTCTGGGAAGATAGGTAGCTGCAGCTGAGAGCAAGACCACAATTACATACCTACTGAACATAACTGTCCTCCTCTCTACTATGGGGACGGAGGTGATCTTGCTCCTGTTGCGGCAGCACATGCATACCAATAACTGAAGCTGTACTAATAGCTAAGATCATTGACCATCCTGATGGAATTTTGAGCAGAAGTATGCAGCATGTATTCACAGCCCCAGCAATGATAGCAATCCCAGCGTATCTCCATTGGCTCTTTACTTCACCCACAAGCAATGATACAAAAAGTGCGTAGAGGGTGATACCTATGCTTTGCTGCAGTGGAAGAGGCAATATCATTCCTATAAGAAAACCTATGATCG
>SKXS01000229.1 GCA_007128345.1 Spirochaetia bacterium | reverse complement strand
CAGCTTTCCTTTGATTACGATTTACAACACTTAATGAAACTCATACCATAATTTCTTCACATGGTCAAGGAATCTGATACCTCTTGCCATGAGTAATTATGATGATTTTGATTCGTTGACAAAGCACAGAGTTTGTATTACCCTTTAATTCGAAAGGTAACGAAAGATGATCAGGAACCCAAGACATCAGGAAATCCTCAGCCTGCTTACTGTGCTCCGCCAGGTCAGCGTGCAGGAACTCTCACAGCGGCTCAATGTATCGGAAGTAACAGTACGTAAGGATCTCACCTTCCTCGAAGAGGCAGGCTGCCTGATGAGAACCCGGGGGGGAGCACAGATTGCTGAGGATTCCCGCCTCCTGAAGACCATCGATATCCGGCAGCGCGAGCATCTGGACAAAAAAGAGCAAATCGCCGCTAAGGCGAAGGAACTGATCCATGACGGCGAAACGATCTATCTGGATTCCGGAAGCACCTGTTATCTCCTGGCACGCCAGCTCAGGGATATGTCCCTGCGTGTGGTCACCAATTCCATCGACGTTATGGTGGAGCTCGCCGACGCGCCAGCCATCCAGCTCTTCTCGCTTGGAGGCAGCTACCGCAAGGAAGCGGGATCGTTCATAGGCCCCATAGCCATCAATACATTGCAGAACTTTCAGATAGAGACGTGCTTCATTGGAGCCACCGGGTTTTCGGCAGGGGGTGTGTTCTCATCCCAGAACATCATCGAAACCCAACTGAAACAGCGGGTGCTTGAGGCTTCTGAAAGGAGAATCATAGTTGCAGACTCAAGCAAATTCGGCAAAGTAGCATTCTCCATATTTGCCCGAGCTGAAACAGTTGATATTCTCGTAACAGACAGCGACTTTACTCACGCCAGGGAGCTTGGTTCCCTCGGTATTGAAGTAGTCACTGCCCAACATCATCAGGTATATACCCTGGAGCTGACTGACAAAGGCAGCCGGGCATGATACGATTTAATCAGATGACCAAGAACGGGAAAATCAAAGGAAAGACCTCACCAACGAGCAGCAACCTATATATGAAACATATAGATAGACAAGGAGTGACACTATGGATTATCTAAAAACGATGTTCTCCCTTGAGGAGAAAGTTATTGCCATTACCGGCGGTGCCGGAGCTATTGCGCATGCCCTTGCAGAGGCATTTCTGAATGCCGGAGCAAAGGTATCCCTCTGGGACATCAAGGAGGAATATGCACTGCAGGCTAAGGAACGGCTGCATGCCGCTACGGGAGCAGGAGACCGGATCCAGGGGCTGGAAGTAGATGCACTTTCTGAATCCTCAGTGGAGCAGGCTCTTGCCCTATGTGAAAAGACTCTTGGGGTTCCTAATGTCCTGGTCAATGCGGCCGGAGGAAACCGGGGCAAGAGTCCCTTCATTGAAGCCGATATTGCGCTGTTTGAAGAGGTCGTGAAGCTCAACCTCATTGCTGGACTTATGGTCCCGACCAAGGTGACTGCAAAATACTGGATCGAAAAGCAGGTAGAAGGGGCAATCATCAATATGTCCTCCATGGCCTCCTACATACCTCTTTCAGGCGTATGGGCCTATGGTGCAGCCAAAGCAGGGGTCATGAACCTCACCATGGCCTGCGCCAAGGAGTTCGCACCCCACAAGATACGGGTTAACGGCATAGCTCCGGGATTCTTCATCGGCAAACAGAACCGCGCTCTATTGATAGATGAAAAGACGGGAGATCTGACGCCCCGCGGTGAGGAGGTTATCGCCCATACACCTTACGGCAGATTCGGTGATGTTTCAGAGCTTACAGGAGTTGCGATATTCCTGATCTCCGAACGTGCATCTGGATTTGTTACCGGAGTAACCATACCGGTTGACGGCGGATACCTGGTGCACAACATTTAGGGGGATACGTATGCGCGCGTTTATGGACAGGGATTTCTTCCTTACCGGGGAGACTGCCCGCAGGCTGTATCACGAATATGCTTCATCCATGCCCATCTGCGACTATCACTGCCACGTTCCTCCGGCCCAGATTGCACAGAACACCCAGTTTGCAAACCTGACTCATGTCTGGCTCGGAGGTGACCACTATAAATGGCGCGCCATGCGCACCGCCGGCATTGATGAACGGTATATCACCGGAGACGCAGACGACTGGGAGAAATTCCAGGCATGGGCACGTACGGTACCCCAGACTATCGGGAACCCCCTCTACCACTGGACGCACATGGAGCTTCAGCGGGTGTTCGGCATCGATACCCTGCTCAATCCGGAAAACGCGCGTGAAATCTATGACCAGTGCAACGAGCTTTTGGCCACTGAATCTTTCCGTGTCAGAGGGCTGATCAACCGGTTTCACGTAACTGTACTGTGCACCACCGATGATCCGACGGATTCTCTCGCGTCCCACCGTGAAATCGCAGAGGATGACAGCTTCCCGGTCCAGGTACTGCCCACTTGGCGTCCAGATAAAGCCCATGCCCTGGAGCACCCGGAAGCTTACGGGAATTGGATCAGCCGTCTTGAGGAAGTTTCAGGTCTCTCCGTAACACGATATGAGCATCTGATTGAGGCGCTGCATACGCGCCATACATTTTTTCATACCAACGGTTGCCGGCTGTCTGATCACGGACTGACTAGCATACCAGCTCAAGCACCGGCGTCGTCGGAGGACCTTTCGAGAATTTTTGACCTGGCACTCCGGGGCAGACCGGTATCCGATGCGGATGTCCTGGCCTTCCGTGCCGCCGTACTCATGGAACTCGCCCGGATGGATTATGATCGCGGATGGACTATGCAGCTCCACCTGGGTGCCTTGAGAAACGTCAACACCAGGATGTTCCGCTCCCTCGGAGCTGATACCGGATTCGATGTCATTGGTGACTGGCCTGTAGCCGAGCCCCTGGCACGGTTTCTCGATTCCCTCTCTACTGAAGAATGTCTGCCGAAGACCATTGTGTATGTGCTGAATCCCAAGGATAATGAGGTAGTCGCATCGATAATCGGTGCATTCCAAGGCGGAGATATTCCCGGCAGGATCCAGTTTGGTTCCGGGTGGTGGTTCAACGATCAGAAAGATGGTATGATGCGGCAGATGACTGCACTGTCGAGCATGGGACTGCTCAGCAGGTTTATTGGCATGCTCACGGATTCGAGGAGCTTTCTCTCCTATCCCAGGCATGAGTATTTCAGGAGACTGCTGTGCAGTATCATCGGAGAGTGGGCTGATTCCGGCGAGGTGCCCTGCGACATGCAGCTGCTCGGGGAAACCGTCCAGAACATAGCTTATAGAAATGTCATGAACTATCTTGGCATTTCCGCTGAATAGGAGGAGAATCTATGGTTAAGCAACATACAGAATTCATCGTACATACCCTCAACAAGCATGGGCTCATTGGCGCCAAGCAGGATGTGCTCAACACCTACAAGACAGGCTTTCCCGGGCCGGCACCCCTCGGGGGCGGAACCAGCATCTACCCGAACAGCCTGTATGCAGCTGAAGGAGCCACGCTCTTCATCGGATCTCTAGGAGGGTACAAGCTCCTGTTCCTGGTATCAGACAGAGGATTTCCCGGGGAGATCCCAGGGACACGTGAAGTCATAGGCGGCATACATGTGCTCAGTGCTGAGATAAACTGGGAGACCTATCAGGCTGTTCAGCATCTTGTGCCGTTTATCCGGCCGGTATCCTTGAGGCGTGAACGAACTACTCTTGGATGCGGTGACCGCCTTGGACTGGCTACTGCCGGACACATCCGCGCAGCCAGAGCGTATGAGATTCATCCGGTCCTTGCACAGCAGTCCATTCGGGAGCTTAATCTCACAGGCCGCACGTACCGTGATGTAGTATCCGATGCGGCATTTCTGGTTCTTCAGGAAGGATTTGAGCGCGGATACGGGGCTGACGGCGACCACTTGAAAACCCTCAATGATATTGGGGTTGCTCTGGATGCGGAAATGCCAATGATCACCCTTGATCTGACCGAACAGATGAATCCCCAACCGGCATCCTGGGATGATGAGAAGATTGCACGGGAGTTTTCCGAGCTTCCTGATTCAGTCACTTCACTGGTGCGTGATCGCTACGCAGGGAAGACTTTCCCCTTCCCTTCAGGGGATATTGCAATAAGCGATACAGAAGCGAAGCGGTGCGCCCTCATGTACTGGAAGGCCATGGACTTTACCGGTGAGGTGGATGAGTTCCTCCGTTCCAAACGGGGAGACTCCTACGATCTTGAAGTAAGCATAGATGAAACAACCGCTCCTACGGTTCCTGCCCATCATCTCTTCATCGCTTCAGAACTGCAGCGCAGGAACGTGACGGTGAATTCCCTTGCCCCAAGGTTCATCGGTGAATTCCAGAAGGGTGTTGACTACATCGGTGATACCGATGAGTTCGAGCGGCAGTTTGCTTCCCACTGTGACATAGCCAAAGCGTACGGAAAGTACAAGATCTCCATCCATTCAGGAAGCGACAAGTTTTCAGTATATCCGATCATCGGCCGCATGACCGGTCACCGGGTGCATGTGAAGACCGCCGGGACCAGTTGGCTTGAGGCGCTGCGGACCGTTGCCCACCGTAACAGTACGCTGTTCAGATCCATTGTCAAGAAAGCCTACACCTACTTCCCTGAAGCGCAGAAGCTCTACCATATAACCGCAGACCTGAATAAGATTCCGGTAATCGAAGCAGTATCAGACGCCGATCTTCCAAAATTTCTGGACGAGCCGGAGTCCCGTCAGCTGCTTCACATTACCTACGGAGGACTGCTCAACGACTCGGAAGTACGGGGAGATTTCTTTACCCTCCTGGAAGAATATGAACAGCTGCACTACCGGTTTGTCGAGTCGCACATGGAGAAGCATATCACCACGCTAGGGGTTCCGAAACAGTCGTAGCTGCTTACAAGGAGCAGGCCTATGAAGGATCACTGCATCCAGGACCTCATCTCTCAGCTCAACGGAGTGTATTTGCTCTCGTCCATGGGCAATGAGGAGGAAGCCCGCCGTCAGCTCATGCTGATGGCAGAGCTCCTCCGTTACAAAATTTCCAGGCGTGATGAACTGGTATCAGTGAAAACCGAATCTTCCATTGCTGAGGGAATGATGTATCTGCATGCATCCCGGTTCGGCTCCAATCTCACCACATCAATCTCCATCCAACCGGGGACGGAGGAGCAATACATTCCCCACTACCTGATCATGACCTTTGTTGAAAACTCTTTTTACCATGGCTTTCCTGGGGTTGAGGGACCTTGGGTACTGGATGTTGCAGTAACCGGATCATCAGCGACCCTGCATGTCAGCATATCTGATAACGGATGCGGGTTTGATGGTGAAGTGTGCCGTACCAGTGATGCATACGGTACGATCGGCTCTCTGCTCAAGCGGCTGGAATCCCTCTACGGCTCTTCAGGATCTTTGACCATTACCCGGGATCAGGGAACCCGGGTACATGCCTGTATTCCCGTAACCTGAGAGGATTTGCAGATGGTACATGACGGTATACGGAAGTTTTGGTACCAGCTTTCAATAAAGAACAAACAGCTGCTCTTCTTTGTGGTGATCATCACCCTTGTAGGCGTGCTGAACATATATACCCAGTATTCCGCATCTACATACATGCACACCTTCAGAAGCAGCATCACTTCATACTACAGCATTGATGAGCTGCGGGTGGAACTTACCCGGGCGCAGCGCGCTTCAGACGCGTACCTGAGGACCCTGGATCAGGATTCGAGAGCCAGGTACTTCCAGCATAACCGTCAGACCTTGTCAGCATTTCTGCATGTCAGACCTGAATCTGAGACGAGTCTTGACGCATTCTTCCAGGTAAATGCCATACACTACGGACTGATCGCGTACTTTGATGCGGTTGCCGATGCATTTAACGCCAGGGAGTCAGGTGATGAGCTCTATTATGTCGACTATCACCGGTCCCAGCGTATATACGGCTATATCATCAACTACATCGAAGAGCTCCTGCGTATCCGGCTCCAGGAGGGCAGCGTTGCCTACAGCGAGCTCCTTGAAGAAGCCCGCCGCATGCGGATGATCTCCTTGGGAACAATTATTTTCATTGCAGCACTCTTTATCGCCTTTGCCTACCTGTTCTCCCACAGCATTACTGGTCCTGTGAGGGACCTTGCCAACGCGTCCAAGAAAATGGCATCAGGAGAACTGGACGTAAATGAAATTTCCGTAAGTTCTGAGGATGAAGTGGGCATCCTTGCTGATTCCTTCAATGTGATGAGCAGGAGCATCAGGGTAATGGTAGATGACATCAAGCAGAAAGCGGTGCTTGAAAAACGGCTCCACGATGAGGAAATGGCTAATATCAGCATGGCAAAATCCCTTAGGGAAGCCCAGTTCCTCAGCCTTCAGACGCAGATTAACCCTCATTTCCTCTTCAATACTCTCAACACCATTGCCAGAGTCTCCATGTTCGAGCAGGCTGAACAGACCACCAAGCTTATTGAATCCCTCTCTTCTCTCTTCCGGTATAACCTCAAGGACGGGGCTAAGCATTGCACACTGCAGGAAGAGCTTGAAATTCTTAAGGAGTATCTCCACATACAGCAGGTTCGCTTCAGAGAGCGGCTGCTGTTCACCCTGGACTGCACCGTGCCTCCAGAAACTATTCAGATTCCGAGCTTCACCATCCAGCCCCTGGTCGAGAATGCGGTTCGGCACGGTATTGAACCAAAGGAGTCGGGAGGCATGGTGCGCATACGCATTAGGAAAAAGGAGTCCATGGTGGAAGTCAAGGTCCACGATTCGGGGATCGGAATAGTCCCTGAGAGACTGGAGATCATCAGGTGCGCATCACAGGCTGACTTCATGCACATCGCACAGTCTGATGAAGCCCATGGAGGCATCGGCATAGCCAACGTTGCTCAGCGGTTGTCACTGTTCTATAACGGCATGTCTTCGCTCACGCTCCACAGCAAACCCAACTTCGGAACCCTGGTCACCATCAGGTTTCCTGCTGAATTGGGAGGTACGCCATGATCCGGCTGATGATTGCTGATGACGAACAGATTGAACGCAAAGCGCTCAGATATATCATTACACGGGGAACTGCCTCTGTCGATGAGATTATTGAAGCAGCCAACGGCAAGGAGGTCCTCGAGCTTATGCGCATCGTCAAGCCGGAGATTCTCCTGCTCGACATCAAGATGCCGGGAATAAGCGGGCTTGAGGCGGCTCGAAGGATCCGCGAATCGGGAAATCCCACAAGAATTGTATTCCTCACTGCATACAACTACTTTGACCATGTCCACGAAGCAATCAAGCTGGGGGTGGAAGACTTCATCATCAAACCTGCCTCTGAAGAGCGGGTACTTGAGGTGACTGACCGCATCTGCAGGGAAATTGAGGAGGAACGTACCAGGGAATCTGATCAGCGGAAGCAGGAACAGAAACTCAATGAGGCGTATCAATGCCTCTCCGAGGATCTGGTGCATGCCCTAGCCCTGGGGGATGCCTCGCTAAAGCGGATCCAGAGGACCTTGGGGCTGCTGGACATACCCTTCAGCTGCGGCATGGCTGGGGTGATGCTGATTGATTTTTCCACATATCCCATGCGGGTTACCTCTGAAAACCAGCGGCAGACACTAACCTCACGGTGCGTCAGCGGGCTTCGCAGGCAGTTGAAAGAATATCCCTTGAAGATGCTTACCTGTGAAGAGACAAACCCTGTCATTATCTACTTTTTGTGCTCTGATCATTCATTCCCTGAAGATTTCACCAGCATACTGGCAAAATCAGTTGAACGGGTCCGAAAAGCATGCTCACTCACTCTCAGGGTAGGGACCGGCAGCGTGTTCAGTAACTTTATCGAAGCCCAGCAGTCCTTCATCCAGGCTGAAAAAGCTGTGCGCAGCGGCGGGACCTCGGACTCCTGCATTCCCTTTGCAGCAGTCGAAGGGTTCCTGCTGCACCAAGCGGAAGATACGACACTGGATGCTCCCTCAAGTCATCACCGGGATATTATGGAGGATACATGCAGGTACATTACTGAACACTTCTCTGAAGATCTTACCCTGGAAGCAGTCTCCGAGCGGGTACACCTCTCCTCATTCTACTTCTGCAGGCTGTTCAAAGAATGCGTCGGCATGACCTTCAGAGACTATGTGACGCATCTGCGTATCAGCAAGGCAAAGGCACTCCTTACCTACCAGAACTACTCCATCAAAGAAGTAAGCGCTGAAGTCGGGTATGTGGATTCAAACTATTTTTCTCGGGTATTCCACAGGCTTGAAGGAGTTACTCCCTCAGAATACAGACGGGTGACAAAAAAAATCCAGTAATCGCAATATTTTGCTGCCCTGTTTTCTTCTCAATTGCTCTGAATTTAAGGGAGAGACAATTTCATCATGCCGATGAGCAATTTTCTGTAGATACAGATGCATATTACCCTCCTATAATTATCTATGCAGAATCTAAGGAGGTAAGAAATATGAAAAAAATTGGTCTATTTTGTATGGTGCTGCTGCTTGCTGGATCACTTATAGGCGTACTGGCAGCCGGAAGAGAAGCCGTTGCGGATGCACCTATTGTGCTCAGGCTTGCAGAAACCCACTCCCAGGACTACCCCACTACCCAGGGAAACTATGAGTTTGCCAGGCTTGTGGAGGAACGTACAAACGGCAGGATCAAGATCGAAGTGTACCATTCCAGCCAGCTTGGTGAGGAGCGGGCGGTCCTTGAGCAGGTCCAGTTCGGAGCAATTGATTTTACCCGGGTAAGCATCTCCCCGTTGTCGGCATTTGTACCTGAGTTTGACGCACTCCAGATGCCCTTCCTCTATCGCAGCGGTGAGCATATGTGGCAGGTGCTCGAAGGAGAAATCGGCAGGGAATTTCTTGCAAGCCTGGAAGAGAGCGAATCCGGTTTCATAGGTCTCTGCTTCTATGATGCCGGTGCCAGGAACCTGTACAACTCCCGGAGGGAAATCAAGACCGTTGAAGATGTTCGCGGACTGAAGATCCGCGTCCAGGAAGCACCCCTCATGATGAGGCTTATTGAACTGATGGGCGGGGTACCGACCCCGATGCCCTTTGGTGACGTCTACAGTGCTCTCCAGACCGGGGTAATTGACGGTGCCGAGAACAACTGGCCCAGCTACTACAGCACGAGTCACTACGAGGTGGCAAAATACTTCACCCAGAACGGCCACACAATGGTGCCTGAGATCACCGTAGCCAGCTCCATCAGCATGGCTAAACTTTCGGAGGATGACCAGGAAATCATCCGCCAGGCCGCCTGGGACTCCATGGATTTCCAGAAAGAGAAGTGGGCTGACTTCGAAGCTGAAGCTGAACAGATTATCCGGGATGCAGGCAATATCATCACTATGCCGACACCTGAAGCAATTGCCGGTTTCCAGAAAGCCATGGAGCCGCTCTATGCTGCTCAGCCGGCGTATGTACAAGATGTAATTGCACGAATCCAAGCGGTGAAGTAGAATGAGTTAGGGGGACCGGGTATACCGGTTCCCCGTTCACTTACCCCAGGGAGGATTGAAATCATGACTCTTCGAGATATCCTGCTGGCTGTATACACGATCATCCGCAAGGGGTTTTTCTATATATTTATCGCCCTAGTGTGGTTCGCCAGGGTGCTTGTAGCCCTTATGGTGATCGTAGTCGGTGTGAATGTATTCATGCGCTATGTACTGAATACCGGTATCGCCTGGGCGGAAGAGGTGGCACTGCTTCTGCTGGTATGGTTCACCTTCATTGCCTTCGCCCTCGGCGTCAAGAAGAAAATCCACATCAGTTTGAAAATCATTCCTGATGCCATCCCTGATACATTCAGGATAATCCTGGGAAAACTGGAAAATATCGTCACCCTGTATGTCGGTATTATCATGATCGTGTACGGAAGGACCCTCGTGCAGTTCACCATGCGGTCAGTCATGCCCTCCCTCGGTCTCCCGTCAGGATATCTCTACATGATTGTGCCTGTTGCAGGCGTGCTGATTACATACGATTCGCTCATGGACTTAATCGGACAGGACAAGCTGGACTCCAGCCTGAACAAGATATTCAACGATCACGAGGAGGATGCCCATGCCTGATCCGACCATTGCCACAACGATCCTGCTGGGCACCTTCGTGGTGCTGCTCATTCTCAAAGTGCCCATTACATTCACCCTAGCCATCGCGTCAATATTCACAGCTATGTACATGAACGTCCCGCTTATGGCCGTGACCCAGCGCTTAGTGCAGGGAGTACGCTCCTTCTCGCTGCTGGCTATCCCTTTCTTCATCCTGGCTGGAGAAATTATGGGGCAAGGAGGCATATCCCGCAGGCTCATACTCTTCTCCAACGTGATGATCGGCAGGGTTAGGGGCGGTCTCGCCCAGGTGAACGTTCTGGCGAGCATGTTCTTCGGAGGAATTTCAGGATCCGCCGTTGCGGACGTCTCCTCCATTGGAACCATCATGATCCCCATGATGAAGAAAAAGGGATACGACGCTGACTACTGCGTCGCGGTAACCGTATCCAGCGCATGCCAGGGAATCATTATTCCTCCGAGCCACAATATGATCATCTACTCGCTTGCCGCAGGAGGTGTCTCCATCGGGCGGCTCTTCTTAGGAGGCATCGTTCCCGGCATACTCCTCGGTATTGCCCTCATGGTCATCAGCTACATACTGGCAATTAAGCGAAGCTACCCGAAGGAGCAGACATATACCGTTCGTGAGGCTGTAAAAATCACCCGCGATGCGATCCTGGGTCTTCTTACCGCAGTCATCATCATTGGCGGAGTCATTTCCGGGGTGTTTACCGCTACGGAATCAGCTGCCATCGCCTGCATCTATGCATTTATCATCACTTTCTTCGTATACAGGGAAATCCCCTTGCGTAGATTCCTGGATATACTCTACTCGTCACTGAAGACCCTGGCCATGGTGATGAGTCTCATCGCTGCAGCCAGCGCCTTTGGATGGTTCCTTGCACTGCTGCGGATTCCCGCGCTTGCTACAGAGCTGCTTCTGACTATATCGCATAATCCTGTAGTCCTGCTGCTGCTCATCAACCTTATGCTCATCTTTTTAGGAATGATCATGGACATGGCTCCCCTTATATTGATTACCACCCCCATCCTCTTTCCGGTGGTGGTGAACGTCCTGGGCATGCATCCTGTGCAGTTCGGCATCATGCTCATGCTTAACCTGGGTATCGGATTGTGCACACCCCCCGTAGGCTCAGCACTCTTTGTCGGATGCAGCGTCGGAAAGATATCCATAGAAAAGGCGACTAAGGCTATGCTCCCCTTCTATGTAACCATGATCGTTGTGCTGCTTCTGGTCACTTTTGTCCCGCAATTATCCATGTACATACCGAAAGCGCTCATGGGCTGAACTCTCCATCTTGCATGAAATGCTGAGAATGCATATAGTGTCATCGTATGAAAGTGCAGTCCATTGATCGGGCATTTGATATTATTGAACTACTCTCCTCGGAATCCAACGGCATGGCTCTCAAGGAGATTACCAAGAACCTCTCACTCCCTGCCAGTACTGTGCATCGGCTGCTCAATTCCATGATGTCCCGGGGATACATTGAGAAATCCGGTTCAAACGGGGTGTACAAAATTGGGCTCAAGTTCATTGAGCTTTCGAGCCTGTATCTCAACAGCCTTGAACTGAAAACAGAAGCCCATCCGCTTCTGGTGGACCTGTCCAGGAAGGTGAAGCAAATCGTGTTTTTGGCCACCAATATGGACGGTGAAGTGGTGTACATCGACCGGGTTGACGGGGTGAGCACCTTGCGAAGCTATTCCATCATCGGTCAGAGACGGTCTCTGTTCACGACGGCCTTGGGCAAGTCGCTGCTGCTTGATTATTCGCCCCATGACCTTGAGCAGTATGTGTATGCGCATACACTCGAGCGCAGGACTCCCCACACCATTACCGACAAGCGGCAGTTCCTCAGGGAAATGGAGCTGAGCAGACAGCGCGGCTGGTGCTGTGATAATGAAGAAGACATCATCGGCTTCCGGTGCATCGCAGCCCCCGTACGTGACTACCGCAGCCGTGTGATAGCAGCTGTCAGCACCAGCTGGGACAGAGACTCATTCGACCAGATTGATGAGCAGAAGGTTGTTGCCCATGTAACAGAGACAACGGCACTCCTCTCAAAACGTATGGGGTATCGGTTCCAGGGATAAGTGAACCGCAAAGGATATAGTGTATGCATCACTTTCAGACAATGTGATTGTCCCTCGCCATTGCTTTCATGATCATCCGATAGTACGAATCATATACGACACAGCCGTCATGCTGCTGACTGTTCATGAGCTTTGAGCATCCGAGACATGCCCTGCAGAAGTCTACGGGTTCTCCCTTCCTCACCTTTTTTGGAAACATTGGATCAGCAAAGACCTGCCTGCCTAACCCAATAAAGTCGACGATTCCGCGCCGTATGTTCTCTGCGCCGAACGTAACAGACTGATCCCTGAGCATAGAATACGCAGAGCCTATGACGGGCATGCCAGGGGCAGCCTGTTTTGCTTCACTACAGTACCTGAAGTGCTGCAGAATAACCCACTTTGACCGCTTGGCAGGTCGTATCATCTCAGATGTGCAGCCCGGAATTCCTGCCGACACGTTCAGGTAGTCCCCGCCAAGATCTGCCATGAGCGATATGATGCGCTTCATCTCTGTGAGATCTTCCAATAGAGAATCTGCTGAAGCAGTGCCGCATCCACCGCGTACCCCATCGTACATGGAAATCCTGGAACCAATAATGAACTCCCCTTTTCTATGGATGCTCCTCAGCTCTTCCAGTGCATCCCGGAGAAATCTGGTCCTGTTCTCAAAACTTCCGCCCCACTGGTCATCCCGCACATTGGCGGGACAGATCATGTCACGGCCAAAGCAGCCGTGGCTGAGCTTAAAGTCTATCCCGTCAGCGCCTGCTTTACGCAGCAACCCCGCTGATTCTATGAACCTCCTAAGCAGAGCTCTGATTTCGCTGTCTGAGAGGACTTCCGGTATGCTGTCTCCGCAGGAAGCATTATACTGGACGTATGGTCCGTCATACTGGCCCGGGTGGGTAAACTGGAAAAGAAGCAATCCGTCCGGGTGTATGCTTTTGTAT
>SKXS01000200.1 GCA_007128345.1 Spirochaetia bacterium | reverse complement strand
CCCAAAGAGAAGCACAATTCGATGGTCCTTTTCCATCCTGCTTTGTATGATGTTTTCTAATGCTCTATCAATCCAATACATCCATATCTAATACAGTACGCTGGGAAAATTGTCGATGCTTTAGCATACATTTTGACAAATACATATTATGATATAACACTATATTGTCTAGTATATACGATAAATTAGCGATATATTATCGTATTTAGGATCAGCTTGGTTTGATTTAGAGATGATTCATCCCGCAGAGCAATGTGTCTGTCGCTGCAGCTTATACGCCGGCTAATGCTCATCAAGTAAAAAGAAACGTTGTATCAGTATGTACAAATGCCTGACTGTATGCTCATCTAGTGGAAACAGATGTCCGTGGTTAATATTTGGTGCGCTCGTGAGAGATGTGTGTTATTGTCGTTAAGAAAAATCTGCAGCAGCTGCACTAAGCGTATCTTCCCATGGTGTGTATGGGGTTCTTATACGTTGATTGACCGGTGAGATGTATCTCTGATAATCATTGTGCAATCCGCTGCGGGATAGTATTCAATTAACCCGGTAGATTCTTCCGGGATTATCATACAGCCACATACGGGCAATTGATAGTGCCTGATCTTTCGTGAAGTCTCCCCGTGACACCCTCCTGCTGAGCACCTGTGCAATGGCTTGGCGAGCCATGGTCAGATGTCCGTAGATCTTCTGCACGCACATGTAATAGTCACCTCCAAAGGCGATGATTTTGTTCATTGGCACCAAATCTATCATCTCGTTGATTGCATGGACAGTCTGCTCAAATGAAATAATGGGGCACCAGGCAAGGTTCAATGACACATTGGGCAGATTTTTCCCAATAAGTAGCGCATCTCTGATCATGGGCATACCTAGGTGCAGCAGGTCAAACCGTACATCGGTTCTTCTCCTCGCGAAGCCCAACAGATGCTTCGGGTCATTTTCACGAAAGTCACGCCAGTACCCTCCATGGACCACTGCCGCCAGATCATGCTCCGATACCACGTCCAGGCACACCTCCAGGAGATATGAGCGCAAAGCCATGGATTCCATTGTGAAGTCGCTTGATGCAAGGTACTGCCTGAGCTCGCGTTCTGCCTTGGCCTTGTCAGGTATCTGGTAGTCCCCGGCTACCATCTTCAGTCCCCGCGATCCCTCCTGTACGCTCTGCTGCATCAGTTTTCTCAAAGCTTCAGCATAATCGTCAAGAGTTTCAAGACCTCCCCCTGCAGCTTCAGAAATCCTGCCAATATAATCCAGTCCATGGAACTCAGGATGCAGTGCCACGGGATAATGGGTAAGCCCTGCAAGGATCGGGTCATTAGGGAACGAGACAGTCTTGATCTGGGTTACAACTCTCCTTATGCCGCAGCGCTCCCGCAGGATCCGGTCATAGAGTCCTGGGGTATTGTCTGCAATAATCAGTTCTGCAAGCTCAAAAATAGTATCGGTATTGATCTGGTCTATTCCGTAGAGCTCTTTGACAGCAATCTTGAGAGCTCGTGCATAGGAACTATGCTCAACATGCTCCCAGTACTTCCTGATTACAGGCCACCAGTGATCAACACTCCTGTAGCCGGGATCCCGAAGGGTTGCCTGAAATTCAGGGTCGAGGCCTGCGGAGCCTAGGTCATAGAAAAGGTATCCGGCAAACATGTTCAATCCTGAGTACGCATAGGATAGATACTCCTGCTCCGGTACCAAATGCTCATGGGAATCTATAACCGGAATTTCGCATAGTGCTTCAAAAAGTTCATATTCTGACTTGGTTGGATTCATGTACTGTTCCTTATCTTTAGCAGCATTAAAAAATCATACTCATTACCGACCAGGTTGTAAAGGAATTATCAGAATGAAGCATATCAATTGCCCTGTCGGCGGTGCGGCTTTTCGCTCTAATGGAAGAACCTGCTGAGGCATCCTGATTGTGTGTGTGTATGTCATCGCTTGCCGATAACCTATGGTCAAGGTAGATCGATCTCCTTATAGGTGTAATCCCTTCGTCCAAGAGCAGCATCCAGAAAGCAGCCTGTATGACGTAACTGTAACGCTTCGATACCTAAAGGGATCTAAAAAGGTGATATGTGGTGCGGTAATGCCGAACAGGCCGGAAGAAAAAGGAAATACCAGAAGAAAGTTGCTGAAAAAGAGACAATGCACCGTAATCCTCTGATTCTCTTGTTTATACATGTTCTGCAGAGCAAGGAGACCGCGTCTTTCCAAAGCAGTCAGCGGCAATGTGCAGCTATCCAGGAACTGTTATGACGATGCACAAGTGATGTACGATGATATGTAAGATCGTATTGCCGGTATTTGAGGTTAGAGGATATGGCATGACGATATCATCTGTGATGCAGAGGAGCCTCTACTGTTCGATTAGGGCAACAGCCTCAATTTCAACTAGCGAATCCTTTGGCAGCGCTGAGACCTCTACGCATGATCTGGCAGGGTATGGTCTGGCGAGATATTTCTCAAAAACCTTGTTCACTAATGAAAATGCTGACAGGTCAGTCATGTAGCAGGTAATTTTTATAATCTGCGACAGATTTGAACCTGCCGATATGAGCACAGCCTCCAAGTTCTTGAACACCTGTTCAGTCTGATGCTCAATATCGGATGATACAATTTGGCCGGTAGCAGGATCCAAAGGAATCTGTCCGGATGTATAGACCATGTTTCCGATACAGATCGCCTGTGAATAGGGTCCTATGGCCTGAGGTGCGGTAGGTGTTTCTACTGCTGTTCGTTCAAGTTTCATCAAATGCTCCTTACCAAATTTCTCAGCATGCAGAGAACTGCGTTATACACGAACTCCCTGTAAAAGATATGTAAGTAGTGTCGGAGTTGCCCTGAGTTTGTCTGCATCAATATAGTGTTCTGTTGAGAATTATGGACAAACTGTTCGATTCCAACCGAATCATGAGACTCCGCAGCTTGCTGCATACCAGCATGGTACACTACAGAAGCTGTTCGTGATAGTCATCCCCTAAGCTTTTTCACGGATATGTCTATGATGAGTCTCATACGGTATTCTCTTCTGGGAGAAAAGCTCCTTCATCATGAAAACCTACCGCAATCCTGCAGACAATGATTTCTCTCAGTGTCTAAGGTTTGTACTGTTCAATCTGCATTTTCAATGAACGTATCGCAGTGCGACATCTCCCAAGCACCAGGAATAATCTCATGGGCAGTGTGCATTTGATCTGGTTCAATGCTTGGGGAGGAAGGGTAGGGTTTTTATGTGATCCGCATTTATGAATTCTTCTGATAAGATCAATTCATGCTGTGCTATACTCTGTTGGTGATGTAGAATCTACGTGTACATACAAAGCTACACCTCTCAGCGGATGGTAATGCACTGAGCAATGAGCTCATAATATCTGCATTAATGCGGGTATGCGTAGATGATTATGGGGAGATAGCCATGGATATACTTTCTGTCGTGCTGATCATATTCGGGCTGCTGGAACTGTCAAATGTATTGATGCTCTACCTGGCACCGGGGATGCGTCGGGGGAACAGCATCGGCATTTTCAATGCCTATGAAAAATCTAAAGCTGATCCTGATGTGCATGCTCTGGTGACCTACCTGATCAATTGGGTAGCGGGTACAAAACTG
>SKXS01000253.1 GCA_007128345.1 Spirochaetia bacterium | reverse complement strand
TTCTCAGCACTTACAAAGTGATATACAATGGCCGCATGAATTCTATTCGTGAATTGTTCAGGATCGGGTATGGGCCTTCAAGCAGTCATACCATGGCTCCCAGGAAAGCTGCTGAGCACTTTCTTGATCGCTGCCCTGATGCTCAATCATATCTGGTAACCCTCTACGGATCTCTTGCTGCTACAGGTGAAGGGCATGGTACCGGGGAGGCAGTATCAGCTGCATTTGTCGGCAAAGACTGTAAAGTCGATGTACTCTGGAAACCAGAAGAATTCCTCTCCCGGCATCCAAATGCCATGACATTTACCGCCTACGATTCACACATGCAGATGTTGGACGAATGGACCGCATACAGCATAGGAGGCGGAGCACTTGCAAGCGATGATGACCCTATGGAAGGTACACATGTGTACGAACTTGATACCATGGCTGACATACTGAACTGGTGCGACAGACATGGGAGACAGTTGTGGGAGTATGTAGTTGCATGTGAAGGTGACGGAATTCTTGACTACCTTCAAAAAGTGTGGTCCGTCATGAAGCACTCAATTCGCCGCGGCATTGAACAGGAGGGGGTACTCCCGGGAGGATTATTTCTTCCGCGGAAAGCCGCCAGATACTACGCCCAGTCATGTCACTTAAGCGGTCCCATCGGGAAACGATCAAAAGTGTATGCGTACGCCCTGGCTGCAGCAGAAGAGAATGCGGTTGGTGCTCAAATTGTTACTGCTCCAACCTGCGGATCTGCCGGCGTGCTTCCCGCGGTGCTGCTGTATATTAAAGAGGTGTACCACGTACAGCAACGGCGCTTGATCAGATCCCTGGCAACCGCTGGACTTATCGGTAATCTGATAAAGTACCGGGCATCCATTTCAGGAGCGGAGGTAGGGTGCCAGGGAGAGATTGGTGCCGCTTGCGCCATGGCTTCAGGGGCCGCTACCCATCTCATGGGAGGTTCCAACTATCAGGTAGAATATGCGGCAGAGATGGGGTTGGAACACCACCTCGGACTTACATGTGACCCAATACTTGGACTCGTACAGATCCCATGTATCGAACGAAATGCCCTTGGTGCGGCCCGGGCTCTCAACCATATGGCATACTCGCTTCTCTCAGACGGGCGCCACCAGATATCATTTGATAAAATTGTCGAAGTAATGAAGGAAACCGGGAAAGCCCTGCCGTCGCTTTACCGGGAAACTTCTCTCGGCGGTCTAGCCGGGCTGCATGCTGATAAAAGTAATTAAACAATCTGTAATTTTCATACTACAAGGAGGAGCAAATGAATTTTACCTATCATATCCCTACAAAAATTGTAATTGGACCTGGTTCGCTCCAAGAATTAAAGTCTCTGCCGCTTCCAGGGAGTCGAGCGCTTATTGTCATAACTTCCGGCGGCTCCATGAAACGATTAGGGTATCTTGACCGGCTCACCTCCATCCTGGCAGACCGTGGGATAGAATCTGTGCTGTATGATAAGGTGCTGCCTAATCCAATTGTTCGTAACGTTGCTGAAGGCGCTGAACTGGCGAAGCAGTCATCCTGCGATTTTATCATAGGCCTTGGAGGCGGCAGCAGTATAGATACCGCAAAGAGCATAGCTCTCTTGGCCAATAATCCCGGAAACTACTGGGACTACATAATTGGAGGAACCGGGAAAGGGATACCAGTGGAAAACGGGGCTTTACCCATCGTTGCAGTCACCACCACCGCCGGGACTGGTACAGAAGCCGATCCTTTTACGGTCATAACCAACGATGAAACCAAGGAGAAAATCGGGTTTGCATCCATCCCCCATACATTCCCTGTTCTGGCAATAGTAGATCCCGAACTCATGACCTCCGTCCCTCCCAGGCTGACTGCTTTTCAGGGGTTTGATGCATTTTTCCATGCTGCAGAAGGGTATATATCTCAAGCCGCGAATCCTATCAGTGACAGTTTTGCATTAAAAAGCATTGCATTAATTGCTAAGTATCTACCAAAAGCAGTACAGAACGGTAAGGATATTGAAGCTCGATCACAGGTAGCTCTAGCCAATACTTTATCAGGTATGGTTCTATCAACTTCACGATTGACTTCACAGCATTCGCTTGCCCATGCATTAAGCGCATTCCATCCGGAAATTGCTCACGGTGAAGCTCTCATACTCGTCTCCCAGGCGTACTTCAGTTTCTTCTATGAAAAAAATCCAAAGAAATTTGAAGAAATGGCACAAGTTATGTATGGAGGAAAGGGAAAAGGCAAACGGAGTTTTCTTGAGGAGTTTGACCAACTGATTCGAAGCTGCGGGGTTGAAGACCTGTCCATGTCAGCCCATGGAATATTAGCCGAGGACCTTCCCTCTCTGATAGTCAATGCCCGAGAAACTATGGGGAGGCTCTTTGCGATGGACTCTTACACGCTATCTTACGAAGATACCCTTGAAATCATGAAGCGGGCATACCGCTGATAACGGAACTATGCTATGGGATATGTACTGCACCTGTTTTCTAGAAATCTAAGGCTTTATGACAACCTTTCTCTCAATGCAGCTCTTGAATCAGGGCATACAGTTGTTCCCTGCTTCATCTTTACTGAAGCAATGCACATGCATCCTTTCTCCTATCAGTTTATTGCTGATAGCCTCAGAGACCTGGAACAGGAGATAACTAAACAGGGAGGCAGGCTCCATATATTCAAGGGAGACCCTGTAGTTGTGCTTACAGGTCTGCTGAAGCGTTTTTCCTGTCGCGATGTGTATGTTCAAAAAGACTACACACCCGATTTCCAGGAGTTCTGCATGCGCCTTGCTGAAGCCTGCACCATCCATGCAATTGATAATCACCTGATCGTACCACCTGAAGATAACCTCAAGTCTGATGGGTCCCCCTATCGGGTTTTTACCCCATTTCTCCGATCAGCGCGAGAAAAAGATGTCCGTCCCCCGCAGCATATGCACCGAGGGAAATGGTATACGGGAGATATTTCGGGCACATCCCCGATTTCTGATGCAATATCACATGGAGAGGCCTGCTGCGCAGGGGGACGGAAAAGCGGATTGGAAGTTTTATCGAGCCTAAACCAGATTACATCGTATGCAGACACACGAGACTACCCCTTTGTACCTACTTCCAGGCTTTCACCTCATAGTGCATGGGGAACTCTCTCAATCAGAGAAATTGTTTTTGAGGCAGCTTCGATGATGGGAATTCATTCGGTTTTTATCGATGAGCTGTATTGGAGGGACTTCTGGTTCCATATCGCTAACCATTTTCCTCATGTTTTCACAAACAGCTTCATCAGCAAGTATGACAAGCTGCCCTGGTCTCATGACGAAGAGCTTTTCAGCGCATGGTGCACCGGGCATACAGGCTTTCCCATAGTTGATGCAGGCATGCGTGAACTGAACCAAACCGGCTTTATGCATAATCGGGTACGCATGATTACCGCATCATTTCTCACTAAGGACTTACATATCTCATGGAGACAGGGAGAACAATACTTTGCCTCACGGCTTATTGACTGGGACCCGTGTGTAAACAACGGAAACTGGCAATGGGCAGCTTCCACAGGATGCGACGCGCAGCCGTTTTTCAGGATTTTTAACCCATGGAGCCAGCAAAAGAAATTTGATTCTGAAACACGATACATCAAGCAGTGGGTTCCGGAGCTCACATCATATTCCTCAAAAGAGATACATGATCATGGAGTGCGCCATCTCCCACATTATCCACAGCCTATTGTTGATCATTCACAAGAACGCGTAGTTGCACTGTCGCATTATCGGTCGGTATCTGAGCACTAGGAAATCCCTGAACAGGCAGTGAATTTGATATCCATATCACGGTTCAGGGCAGCCTTGAAGAGTGCCTCCCGCACCTCCGAAGGAGATATCCCAGTAGGTACTGTAACCCTAAGCTTCATGATGAACATAGGTGATCCGGTGAATGGTGCTGAAGCAGATTCAGTGTCAAGATCCTCAATATTAACCTGAAAATTGCGCAGCACCCTAGTTACCGCATGTAAGATACCGGGGGCATCAAGCGAAACAGTTTCCAGAAGGTAGGCAAGTCCCTCTTTCTTCGCCCTCGTTCCGGTTATCGGCCTGATATCGATATGCAGATCCTGCAGCTGTCCCCAAGGGCTGTCCTCTTTGATGAGTGCTGCCACCTGATTCTCAGGCCCGGAAAAGAGTATAATAGCCGCAAACTGATCCCCGAGCACAGCCATTTTGCTCGATTCTATACTGCAGTTCCATGTTTCCAGAATCGCAGCAAGATCATCTGCAATCCCCAGCCGGTCTTTTCCCATTGCATTGAGCAGAGCCTGGACTCTTTTCATGATGTTTTTGTGTCCCTCTCTTCATGCTGCCTGATGATCCACCGAGTAAGCCCCTGCGCAGTCTGCCAAGGGGGAAACACCGGTACTGGAACACCATTCATGATTGCCTGTTCCGGTGATTGAGGAACATGGATAAAAAGCGCCTGCTCAGAGTCCATCTCCTGGAGGGCCATGTAGTACGAATAATTTGCAATCCCTGTTCCGCAGTGAAATGAGTGCTCTGCAGGAACCCCGTGCTCCCGAAAAATCTCAATCAGCTGGATTGTGTCCGTCCTTGTGAACAAGGCACTGGCTCCGTTTTGGTAAATCGGAGTCATGTATTGTTCCTGATCCTCCCAGTTAGGGTAATGGTGAGTATGGATGATGTTTAGCGCGCACTGCTCGACAAGCACCCAAGGATTTCCTGGAGAAACTTGCAAACCAATAACCAAATCAGGCTTGTGTTCCTCCATGGAACGAATAAGTGTCTCCTTGCATGCAAAAAAGGGCGATACCGTGATGAGCTGTACATTAACTAGTCCGCTTACTTCAGATGTGAGTCCTTCCATAACCCACTCAGCCGTGGTATATCCCGCGTTCTTCTTTCCTGAGCTCAGAGGCTCAAAGGCGAATATTAATACGTTCATAGAACATAGTATATAACCTCCTTCACGATTATTAAAGGTATTCTCTTGAAATCATACACGATTCGTCTCAATGCGCACGCATGTTATCACCGTATTCGGGTTTGTCAGTTGATGGAATTCGGAGGCCTACACCTCCATCATTTGCATGAACTCACACGGTACTTATCGCAGACACCCGTCACTCACTTGAAACCTTCATAATGCCGTTGTATAGTAGCATCAGCTATGGACTGCAATTCATCCCAACTGCAGGAAGACCCTGACTCGTATCATTTACACCTTCTATCTGGAAACAAGGCGGCATTTGTATGACGACGTATCTCATAGTCATAGCCGTGCTTGTTGTGCTTTCTGCATTATTTTCTGGTACTGAAACCGCTTTTACTTCCATTTCCTTTATCCAGGTCAAGGAAATGGAAACAAGCAGAATAAAACGTAAGCGTGTTGCAGCCAAACTGGCTAAACAGCCCGACATCCTGCTTACTACCATTTTGATAGGCAATAACTTAGTGAACATAGCTGCTTCAGCGCTGACTACGACCATGGTCATCATCTATTACGGCAGCTATGCAGTAGGATATGCAACCGGGCTGCTCACCTTGATAATCCTCATATTTGCTGAAATTACCCCTAAGCAAATAGCGATTATACATAATGTCTGGATAGCGTCACATATGGCCTACCCCATCCTGCTGCTTTCGTACGTACTCTACCCGCTAGTCCAGCTTGTAAATCTCATAAGCAAGCGAATTGCCTCACTTTTTTCGAAAACCCAGCATCAGAAAATCTCACTCCAGGGCATCCTCCATGTAGTGAACATCGCAGAAGATCAAGGAGTTGTCGAAAATTACGAGACTGAACTGGTCAGGAGCGTATTCCGCTTTGACAATATCCATGTACGCACTATTATGACACACAGGACAGAAATAACCAGTATCGACGGGAATGCAGAAGTCGGGGCTGTATTCGGAGATGTAGTGAAAAGCGGTCATTCCAGAATTCCGGTATACATCAAGCATCCCGAAGAAATCTGCGGCATTCTGCTTGTTCGGGACCTGCTTAAGGCTATTGCTGATGATAAATCCACTCTGCGTATACGCGATATCATGGAAACACCTCTTTTTGTTTCAGAAAACAAAAAGGTCCACGAAATGTTCTTCCTTTTCAAGTCACAGAAACTCCACATGGCAGTTGTTCTGGACGAATACGGTGGTCTTGCAGGCGTGGTGACCCTCGAAGATGTCATGGAGGTGCTCTTCGGTGAACTCTATGACGAGCATGAAGTCAGTGAGGGTGACAGAATCTCTAAAATAGCTAAAGGTGTATATATAATCCAAGGAGAGACATCTATTCAGCAGTTTGAGGATTACTTCCACATCAAGTTATCTCATTCACGCCATGTCACCACCCTGGGCGGGTATGTTTTGGAAGTGCTCGGCCAAATACCTGCAGCCGGCCAGTCCATAGATACACCCTTGGGCATATTTACTATCCAGGAGATGGCGGGAAACAGGATTGAACTCATACGGTTCCGCAGGCAGGTCAGCGCCTGAGGTAAAATAGCATTCGTATTGACCATATGACAACTCATAGGTATCATACTGCATGAGCAAATATCCGTTTAAGCAAATCGAAAAGAAGTGGCAGCACTATTGGGAGTCCCAAAAAACCTTCAAGACAACCGAAGATTCCTCTATACCAACAGAGAAAAGAATGTATGTGCTGGACATGTTTCCCTACCCGTCAGGATCCGGCCTCCACGTGGGACATCCTGAGGGATATACTGCTACCGATATCTACTGCAGGTATCTGAGAATGAACGGATACAATGTCCTGCATCCCATGGGATTTGATTCCTTTGGTCTTCCAGCAGAGAATTATGCCATACAGACGGGAACCCATCCTGGCATAACTACCCAGCAGAATATTGATAAATTCCGCATCCAAATCAAAAGTCTTGGATTCAGTTATGACTGGGACAGGGAAGTATCTACTCACACCCCGGATTACTATCGCTGGACTCAGTGGATATTTCTCCAGCTTTACAAGCGCGGTCTAGCCTACGAATCAGATACCCCGATCAATTGGTGCCCTGACTGTCTTACCGGTCTAGCCAATGAAGAAGTACATGAGGGTAAGTGTGAACGATGCGGCACCCTTGTTACACGCAAAAACATCAGACAATGGATACTGCGGATAACCGAATATGCAGATCGCCTGCTTGATGATCTTGAAGAACTCCAATGGCCTGAAGCAATCAAGTCGATGCAGAAGAACTGGATCGGCCGCAGTGAAGGGGCGGATGTGCTCTTTTCACTGGAGCATGGCGGGGAGATTATCACGGTCTATACTACTAGA
Source organism: Spirochaetia bacterium (assembly GCA_007128345.1). Classification (GTDB taxonomy): domain Bacteria; phylum Spirochaetota; class Spirochaetia; order PWKH01; family PWKH01; genus SKXS01. The sequence goes on along the minus strand of SKXS01000253.1, from coordinate 5,814 downwards.
CCGGACACCCTGTTTGGAGCTACCTACATGGTGCTCTCACCAGAACACCCGCTCGTAGAGAAGATAACCACGGATGAACACCGTGAATCAGTGCTCGCATATCTTGATGCGGCATCCAAGAAATCAGATCTCGAACGTACTGACCTGGCAAAAGAAAAAACCGGAGTATTTACAGGTGCATATGCCGTGAATCCCGTAAACGGCAAGACTATTCCTATATGGATTGCTGATTACGTACTCTACTCCTATGGATACGGAGCCATCATGGCTGTTCCCGGACATGATACACGGGACTGGGAATTCGCCAGAAAGTTTAATCTGCCGATCATTGAGGTGCTCCAAGGCGGCGATATAGCAAAGGAAGCATTTATCGGGGACGGAGTTCATGTCAATTCAGGATTCATTGATGGGCTGAACAAGGAAGAAGCGATAGATAGCATGATAGACTGGCTGGAGAACAAAGAGTTAGGAAAACGTGCTGTAAACTACAAGCTTCGTGACTGGGTTTTCAGCAGGCAGCGCTACTGGGGAGAGCCGATACCCCTGGTTCACTGTGATGCATGCGGTATCGTACCGATTCCTGAAGACGAGCTCCCTCTGCTGCTGCCTGAAGTTGAATCATATACCCCGACAGGGACAGGGGAAAGCCCACTGGCAAAAATAGAAGATTGGGTGAACACTACGTGTCCAGCATGCGGATTGCCTGCAAAACGGGAAACGAATACCATGCCGCAATGGGCTGGGTCATGCTGGTACTATCTTCGGTACCTTGACCCTGAAAATGACCAGGAGTTTGCGAATTCTGAAGCTATAGAATATTGGATGCCGGTTGACCTGTACGTAGGTGGACAGGAGCATGCAGTACTTCACTTACTCTACTCACGTTTCTGGCACAAAGTACTCTACGACATGGGGAAGGTAAATACAAAGGAACCGTTTGCTCAGCTCGTCAACCAGGGGATGATTACCTCATTTGCCTACCAGAGGCAGGACAAGTCGCTGGTATCCACCGATACTGTGATTGAAGCTGAACCTGGTAAATACGTGGAATTAAACACCAATACACCGGTAGAGAGAATCGTAGCTAAGATGTCAAAAAGCCTGAAGAATGTCATCAATCCCGATGATATCGTTGAGAACTACGGTGCTGATTCCATGCGGATGTACGAAATGTTCATGGGACCGCTTGAGGTTTCAAAGCCCTGGTCGACAAAGGGACTCATGGGTGTATTCAGATTTCTCGACCGAGTATGGAGGCTGTCAGAGCGGAAAGTGGTAAGCGACCAGCCGCCTGAGGACCTGCTGCGCCTGCTGCATAAAACGTTAAAAAAAGTTACCCTTGACACAAAGCACCTTGAGTTCAACACTGCCATAGCTCAGATGATGATATGCATCAATGAGTTTTTTAAGACCGATGTGCTGTATCGTTCTCTTTGGGAACCCTTTATTCTTATGCTGTCCCCCTATGCACCCCATATGGCTGAGGAGCTTTGGGAAAAAAGTGGGCACCGACCGACTTTGGCGTATGTGCCATGGCCCAGCTGGGATGAGGCACTGACGAAGGAAGATGAGACTGAAATTGTATTTCAAGTAAACGGTAAAGTCAGGGCTAAAGCAACAATGCCTGTAGATATTGATCAAGATTCGATGAAGCAGGCTGCGTTAAATCATGAGCGCATCCAGCAGTGGATTGAAGGAAAGACTGTTGTTAAAGTCATCACAATTCCGAATCGGCTGGTGAATATTGTAGTTACGTAGCTGTGTACTACGTCAAATATTTCGGGGTTTTTTCTTGAAGCGACTTAAAAAACCCCTGCCCTGCTGAATGTCTCCTGCTGTTCATAATGGATATACCAGGAACCCTCCATATCAAGAAATAGTGTCACAGCTCTGACGCTGTCTTCATGAAAGAACGTATATGATCCAGGAAAGGAAAGATAGAGCACGTGTTCGCTTGAAGATTCAGCATCGAAGAAATATGATGGATTTTGGAGGTAGTACCATCTTCCCTTAAAAAAATCATCCACTGGAACTGGTACAGCTGGTAAAGCTTCCACAATCGTTGAGTGAAACTGTTTGGTGAGCATACCCATGAGAAACTCATCCCGGTTTATGCGGATTACTCCTGGGTTATGCGTCTCTGCCATACGTTTCAGTTCCTCTTTCCAGCGATCAGCCCAATATGCAACGGATATTGCTTGTGAACGTCTTGGCTCGTGCTCCCACATATCTATCAGAAAACCAGCCAGATCTCCGTACTTCCAGTGGAGTACTACCTCAGCATCTCCATGATATGCGGCTGCCCATCCTCCTGCACCAGGGCCTCTTCCGTACGGCAGGGCTGCTATCGGGATATCAGCTCCCTTCTCTAAGAACAGGTCTATTTGTTTTTCGCCTTTTGCAACATGGAACGATATACGTTCTCCATGATGGCTCGGCCACTGCAGTTCATACCATGGTCCATCCCTGCCTACTGCATCCCATACACTCTCCTGTGGAAGAATGACAGTCACCTTCCTATAAGCGCCCAGGGCACTGCAGCCCGCAAACGCTGCCAGTGCAACAACTGCCGTCAATACTACCGCATACTTCATTGCGCCACCTCCTGTTAGTAAGCATATGGCGCAAAGTTGCTGTGGTGATTCAGTTTTCAGCGTAGGTTCTTTTTTCTCTGCTGAACCATTATTCCGCGAATTTCCTTAAAAAACTTCAGGCATGCTTCGCTGCGATAGTCCGCATAGGTCCACGGCAATGGAATAAATTGACGATTCACATACATGAGCGTGACTTCTCCGTAGATACCGTCACGAAGCGGGATACGATGACCGCGATCTTTTGTAGTAGCTAAGATAAGACGATCAAAAGAGATGATACCAGGATCTATGTTGATTCTCCTGTTTTCTCCATGCATGAACATCTGCTCCAGTTCATTAGTCCGCCTCTTCACGTCAGGCAGCTGCTGAGGATCTATAGGTACCTGGAATGACAGGAAATAGCGCTCTATACCGGAACCCATCTCGGCATCGTAGTAATTGGTGAACGTAAATTTCCACCTGGGACTTCTGACATCAACAGGGCCGTAGAATTCCTGGAGTTTTGCTTCAGCTACATGCTCTTCTTCATTGCTGGCAGTTGTCAGTAATCCTATAATCAGCTTGTGGTATGGAAAAGGTACAGCTTTCACGTACCGGTACGCTCCCTATCGGTTGGATGAAAACTCCCCAAGAATCCTAAACTCAACCGTCACATCTACTAATTCCTTTATTGCCTGGGTGTATGCCTCCGTCCCCGGAATCTCAGTCTCTATGAAGAACATGTATTCCCATGGTTTCCCATGGATAGGACGTGATTCAAGCTTCTTCATATTTAGCCCTCTCTCAGCCAGCACCTTGAGACATCGAAATAACGCTCCTGGTTCATCAGCTGTAGAAAAAACCATAATTGCCCGGTTTGCATCCTGTATTTCCAGCATCTTATCTGCTTCGGTATCTCTGGCTATGATATAGAAACGGGTATAATTTCTTGGGTTCGTCTCTATTCCCTCTTTAAGAATCTCCATTCCGTAGCACTCTGCGGATTGAACGCCAGCTATAGCCGCTGAAGAGGGATCATTGAGTTCAGCTAGGTGGGCTACAGCACCAGCAGTATCAAAGAAAGGTATCCGTTCTACTTCGGGAAGGTTGTCAAGAAACACTGAGCATTGTGCAAGTCCCTGAGGATGGGAATACACTTTTCTGATCGTTTCCAATGCAGATCCCGGCATGCCGATGAGGCTGTGGACTATGCGTATATCCTGTTCACCGATTATCCTGATATCAGGATGGCTGAGCAGCAGGTCCAGGTTTTCATTAATAACGCCTGCCAGAGAATTCTCGACTGGAATGATTCCGTACCTTGCTTCCCCTCTCAGCACAGTCTTGAATACATCTGAAAACCCGCGGCACGGCAGAGGAACCTTATCTTCACGAAAGTATGCCTTCAGAGCAGCTTCGCTGTACGCACCTCTGACCCCCTGAAATGCGACTTTATGCTCCGCCTGCTTGTCCTTGAGCTCAAGAGCAGCAGAAACAGCCTTGGCTTTTTTCGGTATATACTCGATAGACTTCCCGAGAACTGGTGCTAGGGCTTCTATGTCACGCATGAGTTTTTCAAACTGCTCAGGGTACAATGACTGGGCACCGTCAGACAGGGCATTATCAGGATCGGTGTGCACCTCAACCATGATACCATCAGCACCAGCCGCAACAGCAGCCAATCCCATAGGTAAGACCTTCCCCCTGAGACCGGTTGCGTGGCTTGGATCTACAATTATTGGCAGATGACTGAGCTTCTTCACTACAGGAATCGCACTCAGGTCCAAAGTATTTCTTGTATAGCGCTCAAAGGTCCTGATTCCCCGCTCACACAAGATCACATCGTCAGTACCGTGAGCCATAAGGTACTCAGCCGCCATAAGCCATTCTTCAATTGTGGCAGCCAATCCACGTTTAAGGATTACCGGCAATCCCGTTTTGCCTACCTCTTTGAGCAGCTCAAAATTCTGCATGTTCCTGGCCCCGATTTGGAACACGTCAACATACTCACGCATCATATCAGTATGTTGTGGATTCACGATCTCAGTGGTTATCGGAAGCCCAAACGCTTCGCCGGCTTCCTTCATATATTTGATCCCTTCCACCCCAAGCCCCTGAAAATCATAGGGGGAGGTCCTGGGCTTGAATGCCCCGCCTCTGAGCATGACAGCTCCTGCCTGGCTGACTTTTTCAGCAATTGCAAATATCTGTTCACGGGATTCTATGGCACAGGGGCCCGCAATAACGGCAATCCGTTTTCCCCCGATTTTGATCGATCCGGCAGATACAACTGTATCCTGTTTCTTCAATTCCCTTGAAGCAAGCTTGTATGGTCTGGTAATGGGAATGACCTTGGCAACCCCGTCTAGAACCTCCACCTCTCTGATATCTACTCTGGGGACACCTACTGCACCGAATATTGTCTCTATATCGCCTACAATTTCCTTTATCCGGTACCCGCGGTTTTCGAGAAACTGGCGAATATGCTGTTTCTTTTCCTCAGTGATTTTTTGCTCAAGTACGATTATCATACTCGAAAAGCTAGGGATATTGCCCCTCCGTGTCAAGATGTGAACCGAGTATATAATCGGATTAGCAATGGAACAGTTCGTATAGGATGCTGTATCAGGCGAATATCTTTTGGTTTTCTCATGATGTAAAATACATACCCATACCATGAACTGCAGGTATTAAACATAGGTATTACTTTTTCTGCGAAATTAAGAAACTCCTGCCAAGATTCATCATTTTGGTACATACTCCTGAGCATTCTGATCCTTTTTCCAAGCGGGATATAGTAATGGGCATACCAGTCTTCTGCATGAAGGGTAAAGTAATCCTCAAGCTGATATCCAGCATCATTGATGTGTGAAAGATTCCTCTGGACATCAGTCATGTCAGGGTATTCTAGTTCCAAGAACTCCTTCAGTTATGTATGCGGATTGATTAGAATCCATTCTATACTATGTACAAACAGAATACACACCTCTGTCACCGTCGCGATGCATCCATGCAACATGTATTTATTCTGCTGAATCAAGGAGCCTGCTAAGCGCATTATCTTTCTACATGAGACAGCCAAGAAAACTTGTCAGCGGAGCGGTCTATCACGTGATCGGCCGCATCAACCGCAATGAAATGCTCCTCGATGACCCCCAGATCAAGGCACTCCTGCTGCAGGTCATCAAGGAGGCCAAGAAAAAGTACCCCTTCCAGCTGAACACCTTCGTCATCATGGGTA
>SKXS01000009.1 GCA_007128345.1 Spirochaetia bacterium | reverse complement strand
TAATATCATCAGCTGCTCTAAGTACCACCTTGATTTCTTCAAGAGTCATATGGGCGATGGCATCAGCACGTAATGTGTAAGGAACCTCGGTATCTTTCCTGGCCATAGGTGATATGGTACGACAAATATGAGGGTATGTGCAGAGGGAACTGAACAATCAGGTTATTTTCTACTGCCATTCTGAGTCTAAATCTTCTTTAAGCGCTTGGATGTGCATTCGGTGCCTCATATCCAGAAATCCGTATATGATGAATAGGATAGCTGGGGATGTCAGGATTATGTATAATGCGCCGCCTGGAAGCAGTCCAGTGAGCAACAGGTAAATCAGGTAGAACGTGATCAGTCCGCTTACAGCCAGCAGTCCCCCGAAGAGTTCCCATTTCCAGGCAAGCAGATGTCCAAGCAGGATCATTGCAAAGGCCAGAAATAGCAGTATTTCGTATGGAGGAATATCCTGGAGGGTAAAACCTTCCCTCATTCCTCCGGCAAAAAATACGATGAGTATCCAGGCAACTGCAAGAGCTGACATGATTCGGGCGGTAATCTTCAGTGCACGCATAAAAATATCCTGTGTATTCAAAAGCATCGGAGAACGAATCAGAAATATATAAAATTCATTTCCATATGTGAACATGAGTATACTAAGTTCGTCTGGGAATGTGAAGTGACACGAGAACATCATGCGGATATCAGTAAGACGTATTTACTGGTTCTTGGTTCAAGTGCAACAGGGTAATTTCCATAAGAAATGATAAGTCCAGATTTTAATTTGCTGGATCACTGCACCGTATGTTGTCCGCTGGTATGTATCGGATCAGGTACATTGCAATGCGTATTTGTTTGACGCATTTGTATATGCATGATACTTTGTAATACAAAGTTACTTTGTATTGCAAATAAGTAACTGGAGGTAGTCATGGAAGATGCCAAGAAACTCAAGCAGTATCTGGATGATATTGTTCGTATTAGGACCCTCATGGAAAAGAACGAAGAGATTCCCGTCATAGAGATGTGGGTATTCATCCTATGGGGCGTTCTGGTGATCATCGGTACTTATCTGTCTGCATATGCAGTGCATACAGCAGAACTCACCCCAGCAAGACTCTACCTCATCATTTGGCTTCCGATTTTAGTAATTGGTGCAGCTGCTGAGACTGCGGCATTTTTCAGAAGGTCGGCAAAAGCACCCATCCCCGTAATGAGCCAGAGGTACATACGGTTTATCATAGCATTTGCTGGAGTGCTGATATCGCTGATGTTCCTGCTGTATAGGCTCGCTGAAGGTCAGGTTCCTATCGCAGGAATGATCTTGCTCATCTCTTCCATTCCGTTGTTCCTTTACGGTATGGTTTCTCTCTCTTCGTTCTACATTGAAGGATTTCTCATACTGTCCGCTGGTATAGTGGTGTTTATTCTTGAGCAAGTGGGAGTTGGGACATCGCCAATATGGTCAGGTTTGGCAGCGGGTTTGATGTACATCATTTCAGGACTTCATGGGATGCGGAGTAAAACAGAGATATGAATGATCTCTATGCTCGATTTGATCGGGTATTCTTTGAAAAAACTCGATTATCCATGCTGACCATTCTCTTTGACGAAGGAAAAGCAACCTTCAGCAGGCTCAGGCAGGTACTGAAAGGTACCGACGGAAGAATATACAGTCACCTGAATAAGCTCGAAGAGTCGGGGTACATATTCAGGGAGAGGATATTGGCGGAAGATTCAGTTCAATCATGCTACGCATTGACCGCGAAAGGTAAGCAAGCCTTCAAGGAATATTTGGAGTTTATAAAATCCATGCTCTCCCGCTATCCAGATAATGATAAAAAAACGTAATACACTGATACTCACCCAGAGGATTTGAATAATAAAAAAGGGGACGGAGGAACTGGCAATCTTCCTCTGTCCCCATATGTTCTGAAATATGCTTATGTCTTCGAGCAAGTAGGCATAAGGCTAGACACTGAACCCGACTACAGCTTCAGGGGTGATAATCCTGAAGGTAAAGGATTCCATCATGAACAAGTTTATAGCTTCTGTGGTATGTGAATGGTATCCGATAGCAAAGTCCTGGCCGATGGTAAGCTCAAAATCACCGCCGCGGTCTGCAGCCAGTAGAGCGCCCTTCAGTGCAGGTGCGAGTATTACTTTACCATTGATCTGCTTCTCAAGTAACGATCTCAGAGATCCTCCGGGCGCACTGCGCGCAAGGAACTGCCACACGTCGGGTCCTGCTGCAAGATTGGCGGGTGCCGCAACTCCGTCATCTAACATGCGGCGCTGAGCGGACGTGACAGCATCAACTACCCCATCATAGGTAAGTTTCATAGGAATGAGCGAATCTGCGGCCAGTTCATACAGACCGGTTATGCAGCCTGCCGGAAAACCGTGGTATACCGCTTCCTCCTCAAACTTTGCGATTGACTGTGCTGCGGTGACCAAAGAATCAAGTTCTGCATCTGAAGCTCCCCGTTCGATATTATCCAGTTCCCAGGATGCAAGTGAAAACCTCACACGGGTTTCTGTTAAGGGAAGTACTGAGTAAATTCCGTAGTTGACGCCCTGATCCTTCTGTTTAGCAGGTACATCCAACCGTCCTGTGCTGACGCTGGTGCAGTGGAGACCCTTCGGGCCGATCACATCCACAAATTTTCTAGCCGACAGACTTGCTTTCAGCGTCTCCCGAGCCAGATCTTCAATTTCATCCCATCCCTTCTGGCTGATAGGGGCCAGTTCACGTTTCAGTATGTTCATTACATGCTCCTTTAGGATTTCAATCTTCCAACACCGAGCCCTGATCCGGATTCGCTGCTGACTTCTTCCGAGGATCCCCCTAGGAATTCCTCTTCCACTTCCTTGTACCCTTCCTGGTAAAAGGTCTCTTCATCCGGGTCGAGTTCCTTAAGCAGCCTGAGGAATTCTCCCGCATGCACCTTTTCCTCGTCTGCTATGTCAAGAAGCACATCCTGAGCAAGCTTGACATCAGTTGATTCGGCCAGCTGTTGATAGAGCTGTATCGCTTCGTATTCTGCCGCTATCATCATCCTGATAGCCCGAACAAGTTCCTGTTTGGTAAGCAGCCGGTCGCTGTTCTTGACGTTAAATGGGTGTCCGAATTCTGGCATAGATTCCCTCCTCGGTATCGCATAAGATTACATACCATCGTATGGTATCCCGAATTGCATTATATCATTTTCAAAGACTTATTATAGTATAGTATAACAAGACGACAAAATGCGGGCAATAGCGCACCACCGATTATGTATAGCAAGAGATTGGAGTTATCCAAACTATCTCATCTCTTACTATAATTGTATGGTACAGAAGGCCACTCCTTCAAATGTTCCTATCCACAAACGATATGTTTCGTCTCCTAAATCTTGAACCTCCAATGAAAATACTGAGTCTGATGGTAGAGGTATATCAGGGAATGTATAGTAAGTAGTGTCCATTGTTTCCAAATCGATAACTTCAATTCCAGAATTCCTGCCTGGCCCGTCAGAGCTCAGACCTGATGCAATAACAGCAAACTTATCAAAAATCACCATGTCACGAAAATCATTACCTAATTCAATGTTACACAACTCTTTCCATACTCCATCAGAATACTTATAAAGCATTTGCCTGGCTGCACCATAAATATCAGT
>SKXS01000083.1 GCA_007128345.1 Spirochaetia bacterium | reverse complement strand
TCAGACACGGGATGAGTTTCAGAAGAAGCTCATCGGAACTCAGTGGATTGATTAGCAAGAGAACTGGAATTACGAAGAGTAATATGATATCTTCTGTGATCACTATGAACCGCACGTTTTATCGCGTATACTGCATAACAGCAGCTTGTTTTCTCGTCTTGGGAGGACTGCTTGCTGCCGATGATCCTCCTCCACTTGAAGAACTGGACCGCAGCCTCAGCATCACTGTTTCAAGTGAAAGCGGAACAGCTCCGCTGTTCGAGTTCTTCCTCAATGACCCGAAGGGTATCGTAAACTCCGTCTCGTTTGATCTTACGGGTAACGGCATACCCGACTATCTGGTTCATATCGAAAGTCTTGAGGAGGATGATGCAGAGCGTGGATTAGTCTATCGGGGAATTCCCTATCTAGAGCATGGGCAGCTCCATACCCTGAAGGTGCTGATGGAAACCGACTATGGGATCTTCACCCGTGTCTTTGAAATTGCTTTTGCCCCGTACCAGTTTGGCCGTGACAATCTGTCATTTGCAAATGACAGCACATTCAGGAACAAGTCGCCGGAAATATCCAGAGTGCTTGTTCAATGGGCACATGACCGCTTCGGGGAGCTCACCGATGAAGAGGAGTTCCTCCTGATCAATCTTATGTACCGCCTATTCAGGGGGAATATTGGAAGATGTTACGGATTCTCAGCTGGAGGCCTCTACTACCATGCGCACAAGGAGGCACTGGGATGGGAGTATGCTGATGCATTCCACCTGGATGAAGATGATCCCGAAGTGGTCCGGCTGCTGCACAATCTCCAGAACGATATTGTGTTCAGTATTTTCGCCACGGGGGCCGTAGATCCTGAACTCAAGCATCCTCCCCAGGACATCAGGCCAAAAATCGCCAGAATCAAGGAGAGCATCCTGGATGGCCGACCGGTGGTCATCGGCTACATGAGCAGGGATACCCATCATTCAATGGTGGTGTTCGGATATGTGCGGAATACCTTTGACGGGAATACGGTGCTGTTGGTGGCTAACAACTGGAACCGTGATCAGAAGAGCAACCTCGTATCAAAGGATGCGGTGAATCTCCCAGTGTATGAACAGGACGGGCAGCTGCACCTTGACTGGTTGTCATACCGCTACCGCAGTGAGGATTTGGTATTCATTATAGACCCTATGCACATCCAGCTGCCTGACCGGGATGCATTTATGGCAGTCCTGGACCATGAACGGGAGTTCCTCATCAGTCAAGGATATATCCGTATCATTGTTGAGAGCACTGACAGGGCCTATGTGATTGACGACCGCGGTCAGAAGCGGGGATATGTGAACCCAGGTTTCCAGTGGGGCATATCAGGTTCCAACTTCAGGAGGATTGACGATATATACCTCATGGATCTCCCTGCGGACCGTGACTACGAACTCGTACTGGGCATCAGAAGGCTCAACCAGTACCTGGATACATGGAAGGATGCACACTTCTATATTGCGTTTCCCGATGAAGCTGGCCTCCATACAGCGGTGAAGCGCAATATACCAGTAAATGAGGATGTTGACCTGATCTACTTTCTCGCTGACAGAACGATACGAGAAGCGCCTTCCGAAGAATCCTGCGGAGGGGAAGTGGAAGAAGCTGATCCGTGTGGAGGAACATGAGCCCCCGTGCTGCATGGATCAGACGCTGGTGAACGCTTCACCAATCTCTTCCCTGATTTCGTCGCAGGGAGCAAATTCTGACGAACAGATCCGGTACTTTCTCACAAATCCTGTCGGGCGATAGCTCATCTTTGCCTGGCGGAGTCCCTGGTTGCCCAGATCCTGCTCTCGGTTTATGCATGTGATATTCTCGTCGAGCATGGATGCGAAGGACTGGTTGATGAACTGGTAGATTCCCTTGTAGCTTCCGACGGCTTTCTCAAAGTGCACGGCGAACATAGTCCCCTGGCAGTAGACTTCACCCATGGAGTAAGCACAGGGTCTGCCGTCCACATAGGTGATGCACCCTTGGAGGTTGAGGAGGTCTATCAGGTCGATTGCCTCCTTTGCCGCCTTATAATCCCCGCCTCCCTTGTCGTCGCTCCATGATTCAAGCACCGAGTAGAGATCACAGCGGTTTTCCCGGATAATGGGTTTCTCCTCATAATTGTAATTGTTGATGAAGGCGTTAACCAAATTGCGCTTCTTATGGAACTTTCTTCCCGATAGTTCAGCAAGATCCTTGCGGGTGTAGATGTAGTCAAAGTTGTTCCGGTCCTGGGTAACGCAGTATCCCCTACGCTCAAGTTCTATACGATGTGTTTCCGCTTCCTTTTCAGGAAAGTTCTTGATTCCACAGAAACCTGAGAAGAACTCATCGATCATGCTGATAGTAGGGAATCCGTGGGGGAGCATGATGAAGTGCTCCCGCTCTCCATCTTTGGTCAGCTCTTCCCCGGAAACAATGATCCCGCGCCGGCTGCTGCAGCAGGATGCAGGCAGGAGAGACACAGTGTACTGGTAGGTGTCCCGGAAGAGGTAAAGTCCAGCGAAGGTAAACTCAGATATTCCATCGGAGAGTACCGAGAGAAGCCCGGTGATCTCGTCCTGCATGGAGAGATCTATGGGAGCAAATTCAGGATATTCAGGAAGCTTCATGCACTACAGCTTAATGCAAAGAGAGTACTCGTATCAAGAGCGGATTTCCTGTATACTCGTGTTATGAGACAGCTTGTACAGCTTCTGCTGCTGATCAGTTTTGCCCTGACTATCATACTCGCTGTAACCGGAGGGGGCGATGTGTGGGTTGCCCTGCTGTTCATATGCATGATCGGTCTTATTGGTGCGCTTTTTGCGATCATGTACTGGATTCCAGCAGATGCTTCGGCGATCATGCTGAGTAAAGGGGAGCAGCTACGGTTCAGCGCATTTGGCAGCAGGCTCCTGTCGCTTGCTGATGCGGGTCTTCCCAGACCCCGGGCTCCCTACGAGCGGGGCAGGCTTCTCGTCACGGACAAGGCGCTGCGCTTTTTTGTAAAAAAGCGTGAAGGCAGGAGCACAGTGATTGTCGAGACTCTTACCATACCCCTTCCGCAGATCGAAGCGGCTGGTCTCGGGCAGGTGCTCTCATCCTCCAAGGGCCTGATCGTAACTGCCAAAAAACATAAAGAGGCCCATTTTTCCATCCTCGGTATGGAGAAGAAATTCCCCGATTTTAAGAAGGCCCTCGGATGGACGGCATAACCCGCAGGTGCTATGCTGTAACATTTCAGCCTGCATGCATGAAGGAGGCGGCAGATGGCTAAGCGGCTCTACAGGAGCAGGGAAAAACGAATAGTATTGGGCATATGCGGCGGCATAGCGGATTATTTTGATGTTGATCCTGTATTAATACGGGCAATCCTCATTTTCTTCATGCTCGCAGGAGGGTCGGGGATACTTGCCTACCTGATAGCCTATTTCTTCATTCCTCTGGAAGATGCTCAGTTCTAAACATGATCGCTACCGGCCGAAGCTGAACGATATCGAATCGCTTCCTACAAGCGATGCAATTCCCGCATGCAGTGAATCAATTGACACGTACAGCTCCCTTACTTCAACACCATCCCCTGCATCCGGAAAGTGAAGTTCCCCTGCACTGTACACATTTCCCGCCTCGTTGGCCATGTCGCCTTGGAATGTATATATATCGTCATTGGGCGAGGCACGGTCAGC
>SKXS01000175.1 GCA_007128345.1 Spirochaetia bacterium | reverse complement strand
ACAAATCTTCCTATAGGTAGCTGCAGAATAGATAATGAGCATGTACATGACGGTGATAACCAGTACTTGTTTATGGAGAACAAATGGTTGCTGGCTCATCCCGACAGTCCTTCAGCAAAACGGGGAGCCCGTATCGGTATTACGGGAGATAACTTATCTGTCATTCCTTTAAGATCTTACCGTGAGGATTAGAACCCAAGTATGGACAAAACTCATGTGAATCAGTATAGTTTAACCAATATCGGGCGGTTAACTCAGCGGGAGAGTGCTACCTTGACATGGTAGAAGTCGTTGGTTCAAATCCAATACCGCCCATAAGGCAGCTGATTTGATACCAACAAATTAGTTGCCTTTTCTTGGAGTTTACCTGGCGTGCATTATTGCAGGGTGATACCGAATGGCGCTCTTCAAGTTTTTTCCTTAATAATATGTTTTCAGCAAAGCGGTCTACTCTATGTGCTAAAATCAAGTAATTCAGCCTCACAAGGTGCGTTTCTTTCTGTTCGGTGAATTATTGCCTGTGTCTATCCTTGACTTGTGTGCAGTACATCAGGAAATAAGCTGCCCTGCAGCAGAGAAAACGATTCGTAGTTACAGTCAAAGGGGATATCTTCGTACCCAGGATGTCACATCCCCTCATTGCCGTCCACGCCGACCTCTTCCTCCTCGATAGCTTCGAGTATTTCCCGTATTCTTCGGCTTTCCCGTATCATACGTTGTTCCCGCTTATCTAATTTGAGGCCCCGCATCAGAGAAACCGTCATGACTGTAAGCAGGATAGCCATGGGAAATCCGGTAATGATTACCGCAGTCTGGAGAGCTTCAAGCGCCATTTCACCGCCGATAACCAGTAGGGTTGCTGCCAGCAGTCCTTCAAGACATGCCCAGAAAACTCTCTGCTTTACCGGTGAATGGAGCTTTCCTCCGGAGGTAATCTTATCGATCACAAGAGATCCTGAATCTGAGGAAGTCACAAAGTAAAAGGCAATAAGTACGGTAGCCAGTAAGGAAAGCAGAACTCGAAACAGAGCCGGAGCAAACGGGATCTCCAGCATATCCATCATCTGGTAGAGCGCAACGGGTACATTATCCTGCACAGCTGCAAACAAGGCGCCGTCAGAAGCCTGGTCAGAGAATATTGCTGTACCTCCAAACACTGAAAGCCAGAGGAAGGATAACAGGGAAGGTACGATGAGAACTCCGAGCACAAATTCACGTATTGTTCTGCCCCGGGACATCCGTGCTATGAATAATCCCACAAAAGGAGACCATGAGATCCACCAGGCCAGATAGAATACTGACCATTCACCCTGCCAGGCACTAGATTCTCTTGAAATGAAGAAGGATGACTGGATGAACTGATTAAGATACAAACCGAGAGAGTTTGCAAATAATCGAATTATCCCTACCGTAGGCCCGAGCAGGAGAAGCGCCATCATAAAGACAAACGCTATGCGTATATTAAGCTGGGAGAGAAATTTGATTCCCCGGTCGATTCCTAAAACAACTGATACGATGGCAACCATTGTAATACCGGCAATAAGCAGTATCTGTACCCCTACGCTGAATCCGATGTCCAGCAGATAGTCAAGGCCGCTGTTGATTTGCTGAACACCGAATCCCAATGAAGTTGCCAGACCGAACATGGTTGAAAGAACGGCAAACACATCTATCACATCTCCCAATGTACCGTAGACCCGTCGCCCTAAAAGTGGAAAGAATACTGAACGCAGCGAAAGTGGAAGCTTCCGGTTATAAGCAAAGAAGGCAAGTGCCAACGAGATTAACGCATATATTCCCCAGGGATGCAGACCCCAATGAAAAAACGTTGCAGCCATGGCGGTGATTGCAGCGTCCGGTGAGGAAAAAATTGGTGGAGCCTGGGTATAATGGTACAGCGGCTCCCCAACTGACCAGAAGATCAGTCCAATTCCCATCCCTGCAGATATCAGCATGGAGTACCATGCAAAATTTGAGAATTCGGGTACTGCATCAACTCCACCTATCCTGACATTGCCTATTCGAGAAGCGGCCAGGTAGAGACAGATCAGAACAAAGAAATTACTTGAAAGAATGAACACCCAGTCGAAATGTGTTACCAATGTCTCTTGAATCAATGAGAACCACCGGTTCACCTGATCGAGATGTATCAGCGCATAGACAGAAAAGAATACTATAAAGCAGCTCGCCACCAAGGAAACTATCGGGTTCAGATCAAGTCCGAATCGAGTGATATTTCTTCTATGCATCTCCCGATTGAGCCGTTGAGCTTCCTTCCGATCAATAACCATATGCTGCCTCCATCATTAGTTGTGTTTTCTATTCTATGGTAATTCATCCTCAAGTGATTGTAAAGAAACAGCTCTCTGAACATATGCCTACGAGCAACATACTATTCCCTCATTGTCCCCATGGGGAATGGGAGAACTTTAGTCGATGACTTGAATATGCTTGATCAGCGACAATTAAAACTGATGGAAGACAGCGCACAGTGTATGCCATCACGTATCATTTCGTATGTACCGCAAGCCAATAATGTATGGAGATATACAAGTACGGTTAAAGTATTGGGGAATATCACTCTTCTGGATTAGAAAAAAGATATATGAAAATCAGAATCAGCATACCCAAAACATGCTTAGCTCATGTAAAATATCTGCAGAATATATAGCTGCCTTTAGACATCACTGATAAAAGAAGTCCAGTTGTTTCGGTGTATGAGCGAAAATTTTGATCCGGGATACGTTTCAATAAAGGTCGCTGGGACCTTTTTGTATTTCTCAGTCAGCTTGAATTCAAAAGCTTGCAAAACACCGTCCTGGTCCTCAATGTAATCAATTTCTGCCCCTGTATATGTGCGCCAGAACCAGATGCTGCCGTAGAATCCGCGATACGCATTATATTTCATTCGCTCGCTGACTAGAAAGTTTTTCCACAAGGCCCCTTGATCTGGACGCAAATGAAATTCTTTGTAATCATCGATCAATGAATTGCGGATGCCGTTATCATAGAAGTAAATTTTATCTTTCTTTCTTATTTCTTTACGAAGATTCCGCGAGAATGCGCTCAGCCGGAAAAGCACATAAGACTTTTCCAGCAGGTCAATATAGTGAATAACCGTATCAGTGCTGAGCATACAGCTTCTTCCCAGTTCCTGATACGATACTTCTGAACCTGCCTGATATGCAAGCAGACGCAGCAGATTCCTGAGCTTCATAGGGTTTCTAATGTTGCCCAATTCAAGCACATCACGATAGAGATAAGCATTGCTTAATTCACGGAGATGAGCAATTTTGTCATTCCTGTTTTTCAAAGAGAAGAGTGCGGGATAGAGGCCGGTAACTAAAGCCTCATTAAGAAAGCGCTCACCCTGGAATATTCCTTCGTGACTGAAGAGTTCCTGGAAAGCTATTGGATACATAGTATAGGACCAAGTACGTCCGGTTAATGCTTCGCGGGTACCGCCTGCAAGGCTGAGGCTGGAAGATCCTGTGACAAGAAGCTTTATCGGGAGATCAGAATCATGTATCAGTTTCAAGGCTAAACCGACACTGGGTATGTGCTGTGCCTCATCAATACAGGCAATTGCATATCCAGAAAAAATGCCATGGAATCGCTGGATATCACATGAAGAAATCAATTCCGCAGTTCTTGGGTCTTCACCGTTGAGATATAAAAATTTCTTCCCGCTT
>SKXS01000058.1 GCA_007128345.1 Spirochaetia bacterium | reverse complement strand
CTGTCTCACCCGCGGATCAATAAATCCAGCGGACATATCGGCTATCATGTTTGCCAGCGCATAAAGAAATACTGCTACAATAACTCCTGCCTGCAGCACAGGGTAGTTCCTAGCCCGTATGGCGTTGTAGACGAGATAGCCGAGACCAGGCCTGTGGAAAGTTATTTCAATGAGGACCGCACCTCCTAACAGATTCCCAAATCCAACAGCAATCAGCGAAACAATCGGCAGCAGCGCTCCCCTGATGGCATGCTTGTAGATCACAATCCTTTCAGGAAGTCCCTTAGCCCGCATTGTTCGAATATAGTCTTCCTGGAGAATTTCCAGTATGGATGCACGCATAATTCTTGAGAAATATCCAACCCATCGTATACCGAGAGCGAAAGCAGGCAGGACTAAATGCCAAAGCTGGTTTAACAAATCCCCTTGCCTTCCACCCCCCATGAGGGGAAACCAGCCGAGATAGACGGAAAAAATCAGCAGAGAAAACAGGCCGAATAAGAATACCGGTGTGGTAATAATAGAAATTGTCACAAACCCAAGGATTCTGTCTAACAAGGAGTTCCGGTATGCCGCAGCATAGGCTCCTAAAGGGATACCAAGCACTAGAGCCAGCAGTATGCTGGAACATGCCAGGGCGATTGTTTGGGGAAGCACATTCCAAATTAAGCTGCTGATTGGTACATGTGAGAGAATATCAGTTCCAAAATCTCCCCGCATGACATTGCTTAGAAATCTCCCCAACTGTATATGAATCGGTCTGTCAAGCCACATAAATTCATTATAGCGCTGGATAAGGGAAGGTGTGGCCCTGTCGCCAAGCATCATAATAGCAGGATCGCCGGGCATCAGGTGAATGAGCAGAAACAACAGGACCATTGCTCCGACAACGGTGATAATGAGTCGGATGATATTCCTTACTAAAAATTCAAACATATATAATCCTATCGTATGCACTAAGATAGTATACAAAAAAATCTACAGTCGACTTTATTATTCTTATTGTAATTCTGCTTTACCCCAATGTCAACAAATTTAACCTGAACGATGCCGTCCCGCTGCTGACTTCATACATCCTTTTTTAGAAAGAGCTCCTGTGGTGTTTTTCCGTCAATATTCAGTATGGACTCATCAGCACCGGCCTGTTTCAGCATAGCATATAGTTCATGTCTACCATGTGCTGCTGCCTTGTGAAGCGGAGTCCCTTCGTACCGTCTGCTTCCTAACGTAAGGGCAAGCTGATTGCTGTCGGCACCATGGGAGAGAAGAAACCGTACTGATTCAGGATATCCCCGCTGCACCGCATCATGGAGCAGACTCTGTCCGCAGATGCCCACAGCTGCAACTGTCACCTGGCTGCTGACCAGCATCTGCAGAAGCCCAAGGAACAGTTGATCTCCCGTAAGCCCTGCAATTGTCTTCATCAGGATATCACGCCTCCTGCCGTTGTCTGCTCCTGCAAGCAGTTCGCATGTGATTTCACCATATTCCCTGCGGACGGCATCATGTACAGCAGTCCATCCTGTTCCTTCAGTAAGATCAGAGAAAGCTCCGTTTTCAAGCAGCAGCCTTACACAAGGCAGGTGATTTTCCCATGCAGCAAAATGAAGCGGTGTAGTCATATTCGCATCTCGGGCATGCACATCTGCGCCATAGCGCAGCAGTATGGCAGCATGATCAACCAATCCCTTTGCGCAGACTTTGTGGAGCAGGGTCTTACCCTGTGCATCCCTGATATCAGGATCAGAACCGGCATCAAGAGCTCTCTGAAGCTTCGCAGTATGTTCTGATCCACATGCAAGCACCTCATCAGAAACAGGGTGTACATGAGCTCCGCCTGATGCTGCCGGATCTGTGAAGATGAACCGTTCCTGCTGCTTCACTACCCTTTTTCTATGCCAGTGCATCCGCATGACACTGCCTGTAAGTATCTCTGCAAGTGCTTCAAAAAGCTGCTTCGGATTACCGGTTTCTCCAGCTGCGGGTACATTCAGATCAATACCGCTCATCCCGCAGCAGGCTCCGGCGAGCATACCGCCAAGAAAGGCAGTGCCAGGTATGGCACTTTCCAGATGTGCGCACCTGATTACAGTTTCTTTGAAATTTCCCTCCGACACGCATAACATAGCAAGGGCAGCGGCAACTGAATTACTTTCCTCTGCACATACCTGGGTATGTATGTACTCAAGCAGCTTATCCTCGACAGAAAAAATATTCGCTGCTGTACAGCCCAGCCCAACAGCCAGTATTACCGGGTGTACCGCAAGCCTTGCCTGTTGGTTTTCTGCAACGGCCCCATATCTGCCTGACTTTTCTTTGCCGCCGCACGCCTCATCAGCTGTTACTGCAGCAATGCAGATTTCTTTTGGTGACAACGAAGGATCCATAGCTGCAGATACTGCTGATGCACCCAAGGCAGCAGCTTTTCTTGAAGCATGGGAACCGTTGGAGCCTCGATGAAATACATACCAGAAGGCCTGTGCAGTATCTGCAGGGAAAAGGATGCCCAATGAAGCAGCATAGCTCATTACACTGCCGGATGCACTTCCTGTTTTGCAATTTTTTGTATCACCATGATATGATACGAATTCCCGAAGGCCGTCTCCCCTCCCCGAGGAGACTCCGGTTTGGACCGCTGCGCGCAGCAGCTGGTGTGAAAGCCTTACCGAATCAGTATAAGGGCCGGCTAACAGCATGGACAGGTTGTCGTATTGTGATGCTGAAGCTGCATAACCGAGGCCTCCTGCGGCTTTACCGAGTGTGTCCCCGGCTGCTCCTCCAAGGATACTGCCGAATATTCTATCAAATAATCTGTGCATATATGACCTTCCCCAGCTAATAGTTCAATGGGCTTCTTTCCCAAGCTTCATACATCACCTCGTAGCAGGCATCAATATCAGTGATGTAGTCCGGTACCGTAATGATACGTCCCGCTGCTCCATCATTAAGATCATACCGCATGGTGCCTGTCTTCAAGTCCTCTTCGGTTGATTTGAGTGCAACTTGTCGCTGGTTGAAGAGTTCAGGATATGAGAGATATACCACCGGAAGGAGGTCCCATAGATAATCAACCGGCTCTGTAAGCTCGTTGATATGCGAAAGCAGGTAGTCAAGCTGCAGATAGTATGCTCTTCGGTCAAATGCATGCCATCTCCTCAGTTCACGGAGCCCGAACGGCACCTGGAAACAGACATGGGCGTCAAATAATATCAGGGGAGCTTCACTGTAGAGCAAGGTATACGATGCCTTAGGATCACGGGAGAGATTGACTTCAGCAATGTTGTTCCAGCCGCGAACCGGAAGACGATGACAGTATCCGCCCATAGCGGTAATCTGCTTCACCTTCCCGAAAAAACCGGGATCTATCATTGATGCTCCATGGAGGTTGCTCATAGTGCCGATGGCAACAACGGTTATCTCCCCAGGAGCGGCATCCACGGTTTCTGCAAGAAATGCAGCAGCAGGCGTATGATAGTCTCCAGGTCCTGAAGCGCCTTTAATGACAGGAATATCAGGTGATCCCGAGTGGGAAATGAGCCATCTGGTGGCATCATAGACATGGTCAATTGAGCTGTTTCCGTGGGTTGTGGTAATGCCTACGATTTCAAGGTCGTCCCTGCCGAGAGCATAGAGAATTGCCTGTCCGTCATCTATCGGACGCGCAGGCACACCAAAAGTATTATCCGTATCAAATATGATCTTCTG